>NZ_JAHRFA010000028.1:0-38639 GCF_020883045.1 Microcoleus sp. CAWBG58
GTAACACGAACAACTTTTTGCCTCAACATAAATTTGACCCCAATAGTATAAACATAGCATACCATCAAGAGATTTGTAAAGGTTTTACCACAAATGTTGAGTTATTTTGCTTGCTGCTCGCTACCCATACTTGTGAGTGCGGCTGTATTCTCGACAGGGATGAAAACGCCAGTCGTAATCTTTTGGCAAAAGGACTTGAAATAATCAGTAGGGGGGACACTCCCGAATTAACGCCCAAGGACATCTAAACCTCTGTTCAATAAGTGAAAGCTTGTTGGATAAGTTTCGTGGTTGAGTTGGGAACCCCACGCTGTAATCCTCGATTCTGTGTGGGAGGATGTCAGATTTTTTTCTTTCCTAGCTTATTGACACTCCCGATTTGTTAAGGTAATTGCGCGATTTTAGGAAGCAACCCAGAACGAGAAACCGGGTTTAAAAGGCTCAAGAGTGCGCTCTGCACTGTATCTGCGGGCGGGGGATTTCAGATTGTGGTTTTTCAGAGTCAAGCCCTAGATGGACGTACAAATCGCCCATCTAGGGCCAGAAAGCTGAAGAAAGTCGATCGCCCCACGCTTTAAAGTTTGGCTCTAAAGTTTGGTAGTCCTGTCGGCACCACCCCCAGAATAACCGCCGTAGCTGCTCTCTGTTCTGTTCCCAGAGCTAGTTTCCTTCACAAACCCGGTATAAGCTTCCATCCCGTGTTCGCCGATATCCAAACCTTCAGCCTCCTCAACAGCAGAAACCCGGATACCTAACAAAGCTTTGAGTGCAGCCCAAAAAATTGTACTCAGCAGCACGGTCATCCCACCTACAGAGATAATGCCAATTAACTGCGGTATTAGTTGATCGAAACCTCCGCCCACAAACAATCCCGCTTTCGGGCCTGCGGAATAAATTCCAGTTCCAGGGCCGTCAGAAAACAAGCCAACGGCTAGAGTTCCCCAAATGCCGCAGACTAAGTGAACTGAAGTTGCGCCTACGGGGTCGTCAATTTTTAAGTTGTCAAAGAAAGTGACGGCGAAAACTACGAGGATGCCGGCGATCGTCCCGATAATGGCAGAGTTGGGTATGTTGATCCAAGCGCAACCAGCAGTAATTCCCACTAAGCCAGCCAAAATGCCGTTGATAATCATTGACAAGTCTGGTTTGCCCAGATACAGCCAAGCGGTGATGGTGGCTGCAACTCCCCCGAAAGCACCGGCAGTGTTGGTGGTGATTGCAATATGGGCGATCGCATTTGGATCTACAGCCATTGTCGAACCAGGATTGAATCCGAACCAACCCAACCAGAGAATCAAGCAGCCCAGAGTAGCAATACTCATATTGTGTCCCGGCATCGCCACAGTATCGCCGTCGCGGTACTTGCCAATCCGCGGCCCCAAAAATGCCGCTCCCATCAAAGCAGCCCAACCCCCTACAGAGTGAATCGCTGTCGAACCTGAAAAATCGTAGAAACCTGCTTTTGCCAGCCAGCCGCCGCCCCAAATCCAGTGTCCGGTAATTGGGTAAGCAATGCCTACTAACAGCAAGCTGAAAATTAAGAAGTCCAGGAATTTAATTCGCTCTGCAACGGCTCCAGAAACGATCGTGGCAGCAGTTCCAGCAAAAACTAATTGGAAAAAGAATTTGGCGTTGAGAGGTACTCCCGCCCAGTTAAGCGAGTCGAAAATGCCTTGATAGGCCTCTCCTGTCGCAGGGCTATTGTCGGCTACATTCCACAGGAAAAATCCGCCGCTTGTACCGACAAAACCGTTGCCGTCGCTGAACATTAAGGCAAAGCCGATCGCCCAATAAGCAATTGTAGACAACGCAAACACGATCAAGTTTTTTGCCAGCACGTTAACGGCATTTTTTTGGCGGCAAAAACCGGTTTCCAACATCCCGAAACCTGCGTTCATAAAGAACACTAGCATCCCAGCCACCATAACCCACATGGTATCCATGCCCACTTTGAGGCTGGCTAATTGTTCCTCGGTGGTTGGTGCGGGCGCAGGGGTTTGGGCTACGGCTGCATATCCCCAAATTAAGACTATAATGGCAGCTAAAGGTATACAGGCTTGCCAACTGGGGCTGAGGCGGGCGATCGTCCTTTGTAATTTCTTGAACCTGTTGACTTTCGTCAAAAAGTTAGCGGCTGGCAAATTCAAAGACTCCCGCCTGAATTGTTTTGATTTTTTCTTTCCGACAGTCATTTTAGTCACTTTCACTCTCTTTACAACTAATTAGCTCAGCAATAGTCCGAAAATTTTCTAAATTGTACTACAGAAGTTTATAGCTGACTGTTCAAATTGAGATACTTCTGATAGCCTAGGTCTTCTAGCTGATTTTGTTTTTTCATGACAGATTCCGACAAAGTTTTGCGGTAATCCAGGATTCGCTCTAGCAATTGAGGCTGGGAAACTGCTAATATTTGAATTGCCAGCAAGCCAGCATTTTTAGCATTGCCGATCGCCACTGTTGCTACCGGTATGCCGGCTGGCATTTGGACGATCGAGTACAGCGAATCTATCCCTTGCAAGTGGCGGCTCGCTACTGGTACGCCAATTACCGGCAATGGTGTTAAAGATGCTACCATACCCGGCAGGTGTGCCGCCCCCCCAGCACCTGCGATAATTACTTTCAAACCTCGTTGGTGCGCGGTTTGAGCGTATTCTACCATCCGATCCGGGGTACGGTGGGCGGAGACAATTGCTACGGAGCAAGGTACGTGGAATTCTTCGCAAATTGCGATCGCTTCAGACATGGTAGGCAAATCAGAATCGCTGCCCATGATAATTCCAACTGTCGGTTGACTCATGCAATTTTCAGATGTGAGATTTCAGATTAATGGTAATTTTAAGTTATGGCGTTAACTAAAAGATCTCTTGCAGAAATACAACGCACCCCACCCCAACCCTCAGAGCGAGTAAGGGGAGGGGGTAAGATTATTCTTGTTTCCCCCCCTTAATAAGGCTACGGTGTACACACAAGTCGAGTTGGAAATCAGATGACCCAAAAAAACGGAAATTTATTTTTTTAATCCTTGATTTCCCGTCAACCATTATCAATAAGCTAAAACTCTCGATCAAAAGTTCGCTACTCTCAAAACCTTGCCTACGTCAGGTTGTGTCAGACATAGCCAGGTTTCTAGGAGTTGTGTGTACACCGTAGCTTAATAAGGGGGGACTTGCGGGGGGTAAATTTGACGAGAGCAAGAGTTCTAAAATTTAGATATTTTGTAGCCCAACTCATGCTCGAAAGCAATTTGGTGACAAGCCAAGAGTGCAGAAAGCAAAAATCTCCACATCCTCATCACGAGCCCGCAGATTTATCGAGGCGAGCAAATCTAAAATCTAAAATCTAAAATCTAAAATCTAAAATCGGATGACTGAAGCCACAACCCCAACTGCCGCCCCTACAGATATTCTCAATGCTCGCCTGCCCGGTTGCAAGGATTTGCAGATGCTTGCCGTTGACAACACGGGCATCATTCAAGAAGTTTGTTCGATGGACAAAGTATTTAAACGAATTGCTCCTCCCAATTTGCAAGTGATCGACGCTGCGGGTGATTGGGTTTCTCTGGGCGGTGTTGACTTGCAGATTAACGGAGCACTCGGTTTAGCTTTCCCAGATTTAGAAAGCAAGGATGTTGAAGTTTTATCTAAAATTTGTCAATTTTTATGGTATCAGGGAGTTGATGCTTTTTTGCCGACTTTGGTGACAACTTCCCTCGATAAGTTTAGACGATCGCTCTCCACGATAGCTGATTATATGCGGACTGCAAAAACCGCTGCTCCCGCCACCAATAAATCCCAAAGTGCCGAAATAATCGGCGTTCACCTCGAAGGCCCTTTTCTCAACCCCCAGAAGCGAGGAGCTCACCCAGTTGAGTTTTTACTACCACTAACGATAGAAAATGTCAAGTTAGTTTTAGGAGATTGTGCCGATATTGTCAAAATAATTACTTTAGCGCCGGAGTTAGACAGCACTGGTGAAGTCATTCCCTATTTGCAAAGTTTGGGAATTGCCGTCAGTCTGGGACACTCCCAAGCGACGGCAGAGCAAGCAGAGCAAGCATTTGCCCAAGGAGCTTCCATGGTAACTCACGCTTTTAATGCGATGCCGAGTTTGCATCATCGAGAACCGGGTTTGTTGGGAGTGGCGATCGTTTATCCGGGCGTAAAATGCGGTTTAATTGCTGACGGCAAGCACGTTTCTCCGACAATGATCGATTTTTTGCTGCGTGCTGGCAGATACGACACAGGCGTTTTTTTGGTAAGCGATGCTTTGGCTCCTTTGGGTTTGCCTGACGGTGTTTATCCTTGGGATTCCCGACAAATGGAAGTCAGAAAAGGTACAGCATGGGTAAGATTGGATTACCATTCGCCGCTGGAATCTGCTACTTTAGCAGGTACAACTCTGTCGCTGTTGGCGGGAGTGCAGAATTTGGTAAGGTGGGGGATTTGCGACGCAGAAAGTGCGATCGCCCTTGCTACTGATTCTCCCAGAAAGGCGATCGGGCTTTCGGGAATTATCGGCAAATCGGCAGATCAATTGTTGCGCTGGAATTTAAATTCCCAGACAAAAGAATTAACTTGGCATCGATTGTTGTAAGGAAGAAGGAAGTTCGGCAACGGATTTTGTAACGGATGTAACGGATGTAACGGATGGAAAAAGAAAGAAAGAAAGAAAGAAAGAAAAATAATTCAACTTTTTTAAGTTACCAATGCCCAATGCCCAATGCCCAATGCCCAATGCCCTGTTTGACCTTCTTCCCAATGCCCAATGCCCGTATAGGATTGTCAGCAATTAACCGGACTTGATATAATTCGGTGTTCTCGGCAAGTGCGATCGTAAATATTATTTAATTCCACAGCCAAGCAAATCTCACCCCGCAGCCATAGCGGTAAAGTAGGAAGCGTGGAACCCACAGCTAAGTTTTCCTGCCAAATATCTAGACATTGGTTGCCGTCTCGCTCGATCGCGCGATAAGCTGTAGCATAGAGGTCAGCGTCGAAGGGCGAAGCACTTCCTCCCGCCAAACGGGCCAACAACTCATTGTGAAGATTTGCCTTCCTAACCGTCACAACATCAACTATTACCAACCCAATTCCCTGTCGCAAATACGTCTCGCACTTAGACACAAAAGCACAGCGATGACTAGAACGATCTTTGTTAGCAGGAGTTACTAATTCAATTGCACCTGCTAAAACCGGGCCACCTTCTGTGTTAAAAATATTGACTTGTACAGATTCCGCCACAGGTATAAAAGGTATGCTTTGTGCTGGGGGCGACATCCAATTGTTTGGTAAATCTATTGGCAAATTAATTACCGTCTCTGGACAATCAAAGTCCGGTAGGGGTTCCTCAAAAGCTGCTACATCAATTTCAATTTCAAACTGCACGTTGGGTTCGGCAAAGTAACCTTCGGGTAATTTGGCATTCAAGTCAGATGCAATATAAGTCGCCCAAGCATTGTAAAAGGCGTGCCAGTGACGGCGCGCTGACAGCGGCGGGCGGAAATGATCTTGTAGCACCATATTTTTTAAAGTTAGCGCTAATTAAAATTATAATGTCTAATCGTTGGCAATAACTCAGCAGCAGGCAGAAAGATGAATTTGGTAAATGACAAGGATATTGTCAAACAGTATTTTAACTCCACGGGCTTCGATCGCTGGCAACGAATTTACGGCGACGGTAAAGTCAATAAAGTGCAGCTAGACATCCGCACGGGGCACCAGAAAACTGTAGATACAGTCACCGAATGGCTGCAAGCTGACGGCAATTTGCGCGGGCTTTCAATTTGCGATGCCGGCTGCGGTGTGGGATCTCTCAGCATCCCCCTAGCTGAGGCTGGGGCGATTGTTTGCGCTAGCGATATCTCTGAAAAGATGGTAGCAGAAGCCTACGATCGATCGACAGCCGTTCCCGGCAAGCTGTACAACATCTCCTTCGCCGCCCAGGATTTGGAAGCTTTAACGGGCAAATTTCACACCGTTATTTGTTTGGACGTGCTGATCCACTATCCTCAGAGTAAGGCTGCGGAAATGATTTCTCATCTAAGTTCGATCGCCCAATCGCGACTAATTCTGAGTTTTGCCCCCAAAACTTTAGCACTTACCGCGCTCAAAAAATTTGGCGAACTTTTCCCCGGGCCGAGCAAAACTACCCGCGCCTACCAGCACCGCGAAGCTGATATTATCAAAATCCTCGAAAGCAACGGTTTTGCGATTAACAGAACAGCCATGAATAGCACCAGCTTTTACTATTCTCGTTTGCTGGAAGCTGTTCGGAAATAGGTTAAAAAAAATCGGCTAAAAAGCTAATTTAGCATAAACGTAGGGTTTGCAGTACGTTGTTGCGCTCGGGCGCTTTTTAATGAAAGAGCGCCCAAGCGCAACAACGTACCTACAGGAGCGATCCATTTTCTGGGATTGATTTGCTAATTTTTCCTTGATAGGGAAACCGCAGATAACGCAGATGATTTCAATATAGTTTGTGAATGAATGCAACTCAAGTATATTGATGTTCATCAATTACCAATTACCAATTATCAATTAAAAAAATATTATGTCAACCCTAATCCTAACACGCATTTTCATAGCAGCGGCATCCGTATTCGGAGGTTTTTCGGTTGCGGGCGGGGCTTTTGCCTCCCATGCTTTGAAAAATCAATTGACCGATCGCGCTTTAGGCATTTTTGAGACCGGCGCCCGCTATCAAATGTACCACGCCCTGGCTCTATTACTGGTCGCTTTATTATTAAGCCGCGCCCCAGAGTCTGAAACCTTTTTTGCAGTGGCTGGATGGGCTTTTATTGCCGGCACGATAGTCTTTTCAGGTAGTTTGTACGCCCTGAGTTTGACTGACATCAAATGGCTGGGTGCAGTTACGCCTGTGGGCGGAGTTGCTTTTATTGTCGGTTGGGGCTGTTTGGCTGTTGCAGCTTGGAGTTTTAAATAGATATTGGCAATTACCAATGCCAAAGCCTTCCGCCAGAGATCCGCTTTTCAACCCCATGCCCTATGCCCAATTCCCAATTCCCAATTCTCTAATTGTCAAAGACATCGCTGGAAAACATATCTGTCACAGTCCGCAAGTAAGGTAAAAATACCATAACATCGGCAGCCGGGAGGCGATCGGATATTTCCCAAAATAAAATTAGCAGCATATCCTGCACTAATTCCCAACTTACATGAAGTCTCGGGTACAGCATCACGCAGATTGGAAACAATTCTTGCTGTACCGGGCGAATGCTTTCTTCCAAAACGCACCAGCACAAATAACTTTGAAAAATCTCGACATCCCGAATGCCAGAAATTTTGACCTGCGGATCGGTCAAATAACCGCTGCTGCTGCGGTATCCTTGATGCTGGGAACTAGCTCGATCGTACACTGCACTAGCAATCTGAGTTGTCTGCTGCAACAAATGCTGAACGGCTAAGAGAGCTTTTGAATTCGGCGCATGATCCGCCGCAGCTTCGTTAATCTCTCCGTGGGGAATGTGCAGGTAGTCGTCTACAACTTTTAAGTAGGGTGCAAATTCCGATCGCTCTGACTCCGAAAGACATCCTAACAAGATTTTGCTAGTGTATTGAAACTCTAACGTCACAAATCCCAGCACTAACGGATCTGTGTCTGAGTATTTCCGCCTCACTTGGACAATATCTTTTCCCACCAGCACTGACAAGCGGAAAACAGGTTCCCTATCGCCGTAAGCGTCTATTGCTTTCCGATATAAGCTGCGAGTGTCGGCGGCAATTTCTTCTCGATCAATTAAGCTGGGATCGATCGCGTGTCGCTCTATTTGTTCCCCTAAAAGTGCCTCTACTTTATTCCAAGCTATCTGGCTGGCAACTTTCAGAGTATCTGTCAATTTGTCAACTATTTTGGCTCGATTGCCATCAAAATTGCTGAAATCTCGGCTCTCGGAGATTTGCTGATGTGTTTGGTTTTCTCGTGCCGCTACTGTACTGTAATATTTTTTTGCCCAGCTAACTGCCAAGGAGGAAATGCTAACTCCTTTAGCGTCTGGGATGTTGTGAGTGTCCGATTTCGTAATAGCCTGTGACGCAAAACTGTCGCCCTGTTGCAGTTCGTCGGCCACCGATAAAAACTTTGAAGATAGTTGTGAAATGCCAGCCATGAGAAACCTCGTTGTTTTATAAAGCCGTACCCGATAGATTCCCCTAATTTTTAACGTTATCAAATATAATCTTCTGCTTTTATACCCTGACAGTCATCCGCCATTGTGCTTAAAACTATGAGCCATTTGGCTGCACTGCTTCTATCCTATATAACTTGCACGTTAATAACGCTATTTATTGTGCGCTCGATCACAGTCACTATGTGATCGTCACCGATTTTTTTTCTTTACCTGTAAAGACGGCAAAAATAAATTAAATTTGTCTTAAAAGCTCAGAATTAAACTCTAGTCTGCCTTGAAAAAATTGCTCGTTGAGATATTTTATCTTTGTTTTATCCTTTGTGTCGATCGCCCTAAGTTCTTAAACAATCTAGGCTACATCACGATCGAGCGGTGACTTTGATTGATTTATTTTCCTATATCAAGCCAAAAAAATTAGTCTGACATTTGTGAGGAAAGCTTAACACATTCAACGAGCGGCATTTCTAAATAAATTATTAAATTTGAGAGGGGAATCAGATTTATGTGAGTTTTGTGAATTCTATTGCCAGCTCGATTTTTTGGTGCTGGTTTTTTGAGCTTTCTCAGCCGGCCGCAATCGATTGCCATCCATTCGATCGCCCGCTCGCGCTTCAACTAAACCAGCAGGAGTCCCGCGCTCTACTTGTACCCAGGTGAGCGTCGTCCGTGAATGCGCGCGAGTGAAGAGATCCGCCCCGAACCAAAACGATAGCTTGAGATGTCGGAGGGTGAGGGGCGGTCGATGAAGGAGCAAATTATTTTTTGACAACACTTGACCTGATTCTCTTCACGAGATAAGCTCTGATTATAGTTTGTGAAAAACAATGTTCCAGGTAATCACCGCCAAGTTAAAGCTAAATCTGAACGCCGAGCAAAAAGCTCTGGTAGCTCAGACTGCTTTAGCCTACCGTGACGCTTTGAACTATACTTCACAAGTCGCTTTTGATGCGGGCAAAACCAGCAATGGGCTTAAGTTGCAGAAATCTGTCTATAACGAATTGCGCGAAAGATTTGGGCTGGGCGCTCAAATGGCTTGCAATGTGCCTAGACAAGTGTCAGCAACCTACAAAACCCTCTGGACTAAGGTTAAACAATCTAACGATGCTATCGCTAAAGGATACACCAAGAAGCGATACAAAGGACTGGATCGAGTTCCTAAGTACGTTTCTCGGACTTGTACCTTAAACTATCAACGTGACTACTCTTTTAAGACAGAGCAAAGGGTGAGCATTATCACTTTAGCTGGCAGAATAGTAGTGACCTATGATGGCTATAACAAGCATCTGGATTTGATTGTCAGCGGTTCCAAGATTGGGGCAGCCAAGATTGTATATCAGCGCTCTTCTAAAACTTACTATTTAATGGTGAGTATTGAAGTAGAAACTCCTGAAGTTGACCCACTGAAAATAACCAGAGTTTCTGGTGTTGATGTGGGGATGCGCTACCTTGCCGTGGAAACAGACTTGCAAAATAAGTCGAAGTTCTATTCAGGATCGTCAGCCAGACACAAAGCCAATCGCTATCACAAAGCGAGACGAACTCTTCAGCGTAAAGACACTCGTTCGGCAAAGCGCAGATTAATTGCTTTGTCGGGAAGAGAGAGACGGTTTATCGCTGATGTGAACCACCAAATCAGTAAGAAAATTGCTAGAACCAACAGCTTAATTGGACTAGAAAACTTAACCGGAATTCGGGAAAGAACTAAGTCTAAGGCTGGGGATAAAGCTAGTAAAAAGCAGAGAAAAGCAAATCGGAATAAAGCTAAATGGTCATTTGCCGAATTACACGGTTATATCGACTATAAGGCTAATCTGAATGGCTCCTTAGCTACTAAAGTTCCAGCGCATTACACTTCGCAAAGTTGTCCTAAGTGCGGGCATACTTCGACGGGGAATCGTCCGAACAAAGGGCTGTTGTTCCGATGTGAATGTTGTAACCATGAACTTCATGCTGATTTGGTGGGTGCGCGAAATATTGCGATAAGAACGTTGCTTGTCCGGCAAGACTGGACGAGTACGGGGAGCTTGTCAGCATCCCCTGATGTGTCGGGCTGTGAAACTAAAGCTGAGATTCTGCAAAGGTTCTCGGAATTGCGGTGGAGCTCAGATACAAGCCCACATCTCGTGCGGTACTCCGCTTGATGCTGGGTAGTTGACAACCGGAATCTCGATCGACTCGCCCGATCGTTCCTACACTTTACAAACCCTGGCTAGTTCCAGTCCTCTGTCGGAAGAGGTACCTTGGCTCTACAACGATACGAGTGGGTTTCCATGCCCCACAGGCTATCGATCGTTACAAACAGATAGCCAGTGCATCTTTAAGGCTATGCCTTCGGGTAGGATTAGTAGGACGAGAGGAAGTGGATAAAATGAGCGCCAGCAATTCAACAGAAATCAAGTTCGGAACCGATGGGTGGCGGGGACTGATTGCCCATGACTTTACTTTTGCCAACGTGCGAAAAGTCACCCGGGCGATCGCCAGCTACCTCGAAACCGCTTACACGAAAGACCGCCCAGTGCTAGTATCCTACGATACCCGCTTTTTGGCAGACGAGTTCGCCCGCACATCGGCGGAAGTCTTGGCAGATTTGGGATGGACGGTGATGGTAGTCGATCGAGATTGCCCGACGCCAGTTATAGCCTACAGCGCCAAGCATCTCAACTCCGCAGGCGCCCTGATGTTCACGGCTTCGCACAATCCCGCACCTTACTGCGGCATCAAATACATCCCCGATTACGCAGGGCCTGCAACCCCGGAAATTACGGATACCATTGTGGCAAATATTACTGGCGCTTCTGATGCCCCAGCCATAGGCAGCCACAACGATAAAATCTCCACTTTTGACCCGAAACCCGAATATCTGAAGTTTCTGTATACTTTGATCGATGTGGAGCGGATTCGCTCTGCTAAGTTGAAGGTGAAGTACGACGCCCTCTATTCGACTTCTCGCGGCTATCTAGACGAAGTTTTGGTACACTGCGGCTGCGATTTGGAAAGTTTTCACACTTACCGCGACGTGCTGTTTGGGGGCGGAATGCCTGAACCCAAGGGCGAACAGTTAGTCGAGTTGGTGGAAGCTGTTAAGAAGGATGCGGCAGATTTGGGTTTGGCTACGGATGGCGACAGCGATCGCTTTGGTATTGTTGATGAGTTGGGTAATGTCTTGACTCCGAATACTGTACTGTTGCTGTTGGCGCGTCACTTGGTTAAGAATAAAGGCTTGACTGGGGCGATCGTCCGTACCGTCGCAACTACTCACTTGCTAGATAATATGGCCGCCAAATACGGTTTAACAATCTACGAAACCGCAGTCGGCTTTAAATACATCGGCGAAAAGATGCGGGAAACAGCCGTGCTCATCGGTGGCGAAGAGTCTGGCGGTTTGAGCGTTTTGGGTCACATCCCCGAAAAAGACGGGATTTTGGCTGATATGCTAGTTGCTGAGGCGATCGCCTATGAAGGCAAACCGCTATCTCAGCTAGTAGAAGAAGCCATCAAAGAAGCTGACGGCCCTCTGTACAACAAACGCTTGGACTTGCACCTAGAAGAAGCGCACAAAGCAGCAGTTTTGGACTCTTTCACCAAAAATCCCCCGACAGAAATAGCGGGTATTGGCGTTAAGGAATTGGGACGCAAAGACGGGATTAAACTGTATCTTGAAGACGGCGGTTGGGTATTGCTGCGGCCTTCGGGAACCGAACCTTTGATGCGGGTTTACATGGAAACCAACTCTGTGGAAAAGGAAACCAAAGTTGCCGAGTACATGGAAAAGGTAATTGCCCAGTTAGAACCTGCTTAACTTTCAATTTATCCTAATGCGGGGTTTTTCTCCTAAGCTTTGAGATTGTAGGGTGCGCGCCGCGCACCTTACCTATTTTTGATAAAATTTGCCAAGCTTGTGAACATTATATCTCTGGTATTCATTCGTTTTCAATTACTTAAATTATCTGCGTCGCATCTGTGTTTATCAGTCTGATATATGCGATTTCTGTACCAATCAAAGACTTATGCAATCGGTCTATTAATCATCAATACTTGTCAGCCACCATTGACAAACAAATCAAAATTATCAGTATTCGATCGCACCTCAAAATTTTTCCATCAAATCTTTTTCTGCGGCATAAACATCCCGTAGCTGTTGTAGCGCCGCCCCAGAAATTGCCGATTTGAGTTTAGCTACCAACAGTCCCCACTCCAACAAACCGTCAACTGACACAGCCTCTTTGAACTTGTGGGTGTAGAATTTAGTCCAAAAAGCCGGTGCTAGCTTGCTTTTCCAGCGTTTGTACCATCTGCCAAAATCTTGCAGGGCGATCGGCCTTACTTCTATAATTGGGGGAAAATCGGCGTAGCTGACAAACCGGCTGATGCCTTTGGCGTGCACGTACACCATGTAGCGGCAGCATTCAATCCGGTAAATCTCCTCTGTTGAGATGTTGAAAAGCAGTGCTACTGTGTCTTCTGTGACAAATCTCGCCAGCGGATGCAGGACGGGAGATTTATGAATTATCTTGGATTCTGCGATCGCCGATGATTTTCTCGGAGCATCTGATATCATAGTATGTACCTATTCTGATTGTAGATAAGTCTGGTAGGTGTTTAAGACAGCTAGTAACTGTCTATGTAAGTTTTACAGACGATCGCCTTTTAGTTTTCCAGGCCGAAAGGCGATCGACTTTTTACATATATAAATTATACGACGCAATTGCATCAACAGTCAAGTATGGGTTTAGTCAGGCTCAAAATTCGGGAACTAGCGGCGGAGAAGGGCTGGACGCTTAAGGAAGTATCCGATCGCTCTGGGGTGATTTATAGCACTGTCAGAAGCTATGCTCGTCGTCCCGAAATGGCAATGGTAGACTTTACTTGCCTGCGGAGGTTAGCTCGGACTTTTGATGTGATGATTGAGGATTTGGTTGAGGTTTTGGAGGAATAGGCGATCGCTTTTTTAGATATCTAATATTAAACGACAGCAGATTGTCATTTGTCAAGTAAGTATGAGCAAAGGGTTAGTGAGGTTGCGGATTCGGGAGTTTGCAGAGCAGAACGGCTGGACACTTAAGGAAGTTTCAGATCGATCGGGCGTTGGTTACAGCACCATTAGAAACTACGCCCAATGTCAAGGCATGACAACCGTTAATTTTGCCTATTTGCACAGGTTGGCTCGCACGTTTGACATAATGATTGAGGATTTGGTGGAGATTTTGGAGGAGTAGGGCGATCGCCCTTAAGTATTTTTGGTCAAATTAATCTATGTTTAGAAAAAGACTACGCAATTGCATGAATTGTCAAGCATGGGTTTAGTTAGAATTAAAGTCAGAGAACTAGCTGCCGAAAAAGGCTGGACATTCAAGGAAGTTTCAGAACGTTCTGGGGTGGTGTACAACACTGTCAAGCATTATGCCCGCACTCCAGGGCTGACGACGGTTGACTTTACTTGTCTGCGGAAATTAGCTAGAACTTTTGATGTGATGATTGAGGATTTGGTTGAGGTTTTGGAAGAGTAGGGCGATCCACATTGAGTTTTGGAGACTGGGGCGATCGCTTTTTCCGATGCAATTATTTTAAAACGCAACTGCATTATTTGTCAACCATGGGTTTAGTAAGAGTTAAAGTGCGAGAGCTAGCGGCTGAGAGGGGCTGGACATTTAAGGAGGTAGCTGAGCGTTCTGGTGTGGTCTACAGTACGATTACAACTTATGCTCGTCGTTCAGAGATATCAATGGTTGACTTTACTGCTATCTACAAGTTAGCGCGGGCGTTTGACGTGATGATTGAGGATTTGGTGGAGATTATTGAGGAATAGGTCGATCGACCTTGAGTTTTGGAGACTGGGGGGCGATCGCTTTTTTGGATTTTTTACACTATAGCATGATTAACTGTAGCTTGTCAAACATTATCGCACTTAATCGCGTTGAGGATGGTAACATCAAGGAAAGTTATTAATAGTTGATTATTCTTCGTGGCCAAAACTAATACTGCGATCGCCGTCAGTTCCGTAATTAAGGAAGTCATTCAAAAACAAGCTCAAGCGACCAGACTCACCCAGAAGGAAGTCGTGTATTTGGGAATGCTGGCAATTGATGCACTCGATAAGGAAAGTCGCCAAGAGTTGGCGGACAAAGTGCATCAGATGCAAGTTAATGGCGAGATTTGAACAAAAAGGAAAACTAGGTGAGTCTCCAGAAACCGGGTTTTTACGAAAAGACGCGTTGTAACAGACAGATTAGGAAAAACCCGGTTTCTTCGATCGGAGCGCGTAACTCCGGTATCGAGAATCTCAAATGCTAGAATTCTCTGGAACTACCAACATCCGCGATTCTATTTCTTCCCAGGTTTTTGCTGATATTCTCACTGCTGCTGCTTTGCATTGGATAATGAAATAATTGGCAGATAAATAATCTCTCAGCGCCTCTGCTTCTTCCTCAGATAATTTGACTATTTCTGGATTGAGATGGAGTCCATGACACCAGGTATCTAAAAAGCGATCTAAAAATGCTAAGTGTATTTGTTTAGGTTGGCTAGCATCAGGCAATTGCTTCTGGAGTTCTTCCAGTTTAGTAATAAGTTGAGTCCAGTTAACCTCCTTGAAGATTTGAATTTTTTTCAATTCTTGGGCCAACTCGATGGCGTTGGCGTTGGCGTTGGCGTTGGCGTTGGCGATGGCGCTGAAGGTGGGGAAGAGGAAGGGTAAGGGGATGGGGAAGGCGATGGCGATAGCGTAGGCGTTGGCGATGGCGTTGGCGTTGGCGTTGGCGATGGCGTAGGCGTAGGCGTTGGTGATGACGTTGGCGATGGCGTAGGCGACGGCGTTGGCGATCGCCCCAGCACGTTTACCCACGGGCTTAAAATCACCTTCCGAGTCCTTAGTCACTTCATCAGCCCATTGCAATAGCCCTCGCAACTTCGGCGTGTTAATATACTTTTTAGCCTCTTTTTCCATCAACAGCAGCAAGTCATCAGCCCCATTTTTGGAACGCACCAACCCCGCTACCAACAAAAACACCTCTCGCCAGCGTTCATCAGAAAGATGGCAGGTAACTAACTGCTCAATTAAATTATTATCAGCAATATATTGCGCCGTCAGATATTCCTGAAGCGTCAAATGCGAAAACGAGTAAACATCCTCAGCCCGTTCTACCAAAATCCCCTGTTGAACTGCGATCGCATTCAGCACCGCCTCACCATCTAAATGCTTCGGTACATTCAAATTAGTTGCTAAAAAAGTTTTGATTTCCTCAACCACTTCTCGCTGCGAAAAAAACAGCTTATCCGTCTCAAATCCCGTATAAGCAATCTCCGATAACAAACTCTCCTCTAACTCCGTGCTGAGTCCTTGATAAATTTCATCTCGCAAAATCCGCTTTTCCGCCGCCCATTCTTCCAACAAAATCCGCAAAGCCTTTTTGTAAAGAACGCTGCGATTATTCGGAAAGTTTTGGGAACGATCGTAATTGAGACAGAGGAAAGTTAGCAATAATGGCGTGTGGGCTAACTCCTTAGCTGCTGCATATTCTGGCTTTTGCAATAACTCCCAACATTTTTGAGCCGTTCCCGCTTGTTTGTCCACCTCAGACTGAAACCAGTTACCAATAAATTGCTCAATTTGACTATCGTCAAAGTCTGCAAGTTTGACATCAGTAAAGCGTTGAAAGTTGTTTCGATAAGCGGCAGTGCGACAAGAAACCATGAAGCGACTTTTGTCATAGCGATCGACAAAATTTTGAATTTTACTAATCACCTCATTGGTGTTGACTGTCGGCACTTCATCCAATCCATCCAGCAAGATTAACAGTTTTCCCTGCTCTAATGCCTTAGCGATAAATTGCTCGGAAGACGGAAAGCCACAAATCCTAAATTCTTCAACAATTAATTTTTCTATGTCTATCTGACTAGATATAAAACTTTTAAGTTCGATAAAAACGGGAATACAATTATGTTTAAATCCGCCTTTTTTGCCCTTCAGTGCTTCGAGTCCCGTTTTTCGCAAAAAAGTAGATTTTCCCGCTCCTGGCTGCCCTAATACCATCAAATATTGCTTCTGATTAGCAATTTTTAGCCCTTCTTGCTTCTGACAATCTTGCTGCTGAAAACCTCGCTTATTTGCTTGGCGGTAAGCTTCCTCTAAATTTTGGACTGATTCAAAACTGCGGATTTGTTGCTCATCCAAAAACTGCACAGCAGTATAAACCGATTCTAATGGCACAGCCTCGCGCATTCCCAATGCTTTCAGAATGCCGTGACGATTCGAGTAGCGTTTGCCGTATTCTTTCGATGCAGTGTAAATTAGCTCTTTAGTTTTATCATCTAGCTTTTTGCCCATCAAACCGAGAAATTTGCCACCGGTTTCAAAGACTGACTGGAAAATGGGCAGGGCGATACCGCTAACACAACTTATGGCAAATGGTTCTAATCCTGTCATGGGAATATTATTAAATTTTGTACGATATATCTATCTACAAGTCCTGTTTGCCAGACTCAGCCAACCGCTTCGCATTCTCCCGCCGATGAACATTAATCGGACTGTTGCGAATATCAGCTTCTACGATCGCAATTAGTTCATCTAAACTGAGAGTCAGAGCGTCTAGCCGCAGACAGACACCTCGCAGATTTCTCACAGTCTTTTCAATTATTTCTGGATCGGGGAGTTTCGGTTTTTCACTCATGGCAGGTTAAAATCTCTTTTCGCTTCCCGGATAGTGGCCTCGACGGCATAGCAGAAGAAAACTATCTAAAAATTTGCCATATCTGCTGTGTTGACAACCAAATTACAGCGATCGCTCCCAAGTATAATGTCACAATATCAAAACCTAAAAGGGTTTCCAATTCTTTCACAGTAATGGCTCGGTATATCAAGCTACAACTTGATATAATCGCTGTTGTAGCCAAAGCTAAATTCATAAAGTCTGCCAACTTGAAAACAATAGGTCTACGGCGAACATATAACGAACTGATACCTAAAACTATGGTCACAAATGTTAAACAAGCCCAGCTAGAGACTAAAATTTGGTTCTGACTCATTTAACATCCCTACTATCTTCTGTCCGATCGGACGATCGAGAATTTCTCCCGTACCACAATCCAAGGGCAGCACCAGCTAAAGCACCGGGTACAGCACCAGGTATTCCAACCACCATATTTCCGATTAAAGCACCGCCTGATGCCCCAACAATCATCTGATTTCCAATGGTCTGAATAAGTTTTTGTCTGTTCTCCGTTTTATCATCTGAAATAGTCCCTAATTCTTGACAAATCGCTTTCATTGCTGCTTCAACTTCTGCATCTTCATACTCTGAATCTGCATCTTCATGCTCTGAAATAGTCCCTAATTCTTGACAAATCGCTTTCATTTCGGCTGCAAATTCTGCATCTTCATACATTGCCACTTGTAAATATACAGCAACTTGCTGCAAATCAGATTTTGAACCATGTTCAGCAGCAAATATAGCACTTCCTGCTTTTGGGTTTTCTTTTAACTTATCGGTAATCCTTTGACGCAACCGACTTATCGTAAGGTTTTGGCTTTCGGTGAGTTCACCCACAGCAACTTTAGGATCAGAGGGGAAACCCCATAAGACGAGGTTAATGGCGATTAAATTCAATGATTCCATAAAAAGTTTATAACTTTTAACACAATTTTGTCTACTTCTATTGTACAAAATTCCACAATAAAATTCAAAAAATCCCCCGCCCGAAGGCAGGGGATTTAATTTAATTACCTAGAAACCAGAGTTCAGAGTTATCCGAATTTCCCGGCCGTCGAGGCAATTACAAAGGCTGCGTAAGTGAAGACGTTGCCCACCGTAAAGTGAACTAAGCCAACCAAACGACCTTGTACAATGGACAAAGCAACAGGCTTGTCTTTCCAGCGAACCAAGTTGGCCAAAGGAGTGCGCTCGTGAGCCCAAACCAAGGTTTCGATCAACTCTTGCCAGTAACCTCTCCAAGAGATCAGGAACATGAAACCAGTTGCCCAAACGAGGTGTCCGAATAAGAATATCCAGGCCCAGACAGACAGGTTGTTAGTACCATACGGGTTGTAACCGTTGATCAACTGAGAAGAATACAGCCAGAGGTAATCGCGGAACCAGCCCATCAGGTAGGTAGAAGACTCATTGAACTGAGCCACGTTACCTTGCCAGATGCCTAGGTGCTTCCAGTGCCAGTAGAACGTTACCCAAGCTAGGGTGTTCAGCATCCAGAAGACAGACAGGTACATGGCATCCCAAGCAGAGACATCGCAGGTACCGCCACGGCCGGGGCCGTCGCAAGGGAAAGCATAACCGAAGTCTTTTTTGTCCGGCATCAGCTTAGAACCGCGTGCATCCAGAGCGCCCTTGACCAAGATCAAGGTGGTGGTGTGCAAGCCAAGTGCGATCGCGTGGTGAACCAAGAAATCGCCAGGTCCGATCGCCAAGAACAGAGAATTTGTACTGCTGTTGATTCCTTCCAACCAGCCTGGGAGCCATACGTTGCCGTAGTTGGGCCAAGCAGTCGCCGCAATGCTGTCAGGGTTGGAAAGAAACACGTCCATGCCGTACAGAGCCTTCCCGTGAGCAGCTTGGATGAACTGTGCGAACACTGGTTCAATCAAGATTTGCTTTTCAGGAGTTCCGAAAGCGACTACAACGTCGTTGTGAACGTACAAGCCGAGGGTGTGGAAGCCCAAGAACAGCGACACCCAGCTCAAGTGAGAGATAATCGCTTCTTTGTGCTGCAACACGCGATCGAGCACGTTGCCTTTATTAGCTTCAGGATCGTAGTCCCGCACCAAGAAGATAGCTCCGTGGGCGAAAGCACCGACCATGATGAAACCAGCAATGTATTGGTGGTGCGTGTACAACGCAGCCATTGTCGTATGATCCTGCGCCATGAAAGCGTAGGGAGGCATCGCGTACATATGCTGTGCAACCAGGGAGGTAATCACGCCTAAAGCAGCGAGGTGCCAACCTAATTGGAAGTGCAGAGAGTTGTTGTAGGTCTCATAAATGCCTTGGTGAGGCATATTGAAAGGGCCTTCAACTTTCTTACCAAAGAAGTCTTTGGCATCGCACATTTCTTTGATGCTGTGACCGATACCGAAGTTAGTCCGGTACATATGACCGGCAACGATAAACAGAACTGCGATCGCCAAGTGGTGGTGAGCAATGTCTGTGAGCCACAGGGATTCTGTTTGAGGGTGGAAGCCACCCAAGAAAGTCAGAATTGCAGTTCCCGCGCCTTGCGAGGTACCGAACACGTGGCCCGCTGCATCTGGGTTCTCGGCGTAAACGCCCCAGTTACCAGTGAAGAACGGAGCCAAACCAGCCGGGTGAGGCGGGGTAGACAGGAAGTTGTCCCAACCTACGTGCTGTCCGCGAGATTCGGGGATAGCAACGTGAACCATGTGACCAGTCCAGGCCAAAGAGCTGACACCGAACAAACCAGCCAAGTGGTGGTTGAGGCGAGATTCAGCATTTTTGAACCAAGACAAGCTCGGGCGGTACTTCGGCTGGAGGTGCAACCAACCTGCGAACAGCATGACAGAAGCCAACAGTAGCAAGAAGATAGCTCCTTGATACAAGTCGCCATTTGTCCGAACCCCTTGGGTGTACCACCAGTGGTAAACACCAGAGTAGGAAATGTCCACTGGGTTAGAAGCGCCCGCTTGAGTGAAAGCTTCTACTGCTGGAGCACCGAATTGAGGGTCCCAAATCGCGTGAGCGATCGGGCGGACGTTTAGAGGGTCTTTAATCCACTGTTCAAAGTTACCTTGCCATGCTACGTGGAACAGGCTGCCCGAAGTCCACAAGAAAATGATTGCTAGGTGGCCGAAGTGAGAAGCAAAAATCTTTTGGTAAAGATTTTCTTCGGTCATGCCATCGTGGCTTTCAAAGTCGTGCGCTGTGGCAATCCCGTACCAGATCCGCCGTGTGGTCGGGTCTTGGGCAAGGTCTTGGCTAAATTTTGGAAATTTCGTTGCCATAAGCCTTGATTAATCCTGAATCCTGAACGTTGAAGAGGTTCGGTTCCGAGGTTTGGATTCTGGGTTTGAGATTGCTCCCAAATCCTGAATCCAAAACCTAAAGGTAGTTTACCCTACCGAGATGATTCGCGCTAGGAAAAATGCCCACGTAGTGACAATTCCTCCCAGGAGGTAGTGAGCTACACCCACTGCCCGACCTTGAGTAATGCTCAGAGCGCGAGGCTGAATCGAAGGAGCTACCTTGAGCTTGTTGTGAGCCCAAACAATGGACTCAATCAGTTCTTGCCAGTAGCCGCGGCCGCTGAACAGGAACATCAAGCTGAAGGCGAACACGAAGTGTCCAGCTAGGAACATCAGACCGTAGGCCGACAGTGCCGAACCGTAGGACTGAATTACCTGAGAAGCTTGAGCCCACAAGAAGTCCCGCAGCCAGCCGTTAATCGTGATCGCACTTTGTGCGAAATTGCCGCCGGTGATGTGAGAAATTGTGCCGTCTGGCGATACTGTTCCCCACACGTCCGACTGCATTTTCCAGCTAAAGTGGAAAATCACGATCGAGATGCAGTTGTACATCCAGAACAAGCCGAGGAACACGTGATCCCAACCAGAAACTTGGCAGGTACCGCCACGGCCTGGGCCGTCGCAAGGGAACCGGAAGCCTAAGCTGCCTTTGTCAGGAACCAAGCGAGAACTGCGTGCGAACAACACGCCTTTCAAAAGAATCAGAACTGTAACGTGAATGGTGAAAGCGTGGATGTGGTGGATCATGAAATCCGCCGTACCCAACTCGATCGGCATCATCGCTATTTTGCCACCGACTGCTACTGCACCGCCGCCAAAAGCGTGGCTGACGATTTCCATAGCATTAGGCGCTGTGTTACCTGGTGCCAAAGCGTGGATATTTTGTACCCATTGGGCAAATATCGGACGCAATTGGATGCCCGTATCTGAGAACAAATCTTGAGGACGGCCGAAAGCCCGCATTGTATCGTTGTGAACGTACAAACCGAAGCTGTGGAAGCCCAAGAATATGCAAACCCAGTTAAGGTGAGAGATGATTGCATCTCTATGGCGGAGTACGCGGTCGAGCAAGTTATTAACGTGCTGAGCCGGATTGTAATCCCGCACCATGAAAATTGCTGCGTGAGCTGCTGCTCCAACAATCAGGAATCCGCCGATCCACATGTGGTGGGTGAACAGGGATA
The DNA here is from genome assembly GCF_020883045.1 of Microcoleus sp. CAWBG58. NCBI lineage: Bacteria > Bacillati > Cyanobacteriota > Cyanophyceae > Oscillatoriales > Microcoleaceae > Microcoleus > Microcoleus sp. CAWBG58. The sequence goes on from NZ_JAHRFA010000028.1 coordinate 21,317, forward strand.
GCTGAGTCGGGTAGTCAGTCGCGATGTACGGATACGGAGGCATCGCGTACATGTGGTGAGCCACGATGATGCTGATAGAGCCCATCCAGGCCAAGTTCCACGACAGTTGAGCGTGCCAAGACTGCGTGAAGATTTCGTACATCCCCTTGTGGCCTTCGCCAGTGAAGGGGCCTTTGTGAGCTTCCAGAACTTCTTTGAAGCTGTGGCCAATGCCCCAGTTCGTGCGATAGAAGTGTCCGGCGACGATGAACAGCACTGCCAAAGCTAAGTGGTGGTGCGCTGTATCGGTCAGCCACAGACCTCCCGTGGTGGGGTTCAGACCGCCTTTGAAGGTCAGGAAGTCTGTGTATGCGCCCCAGTTGAGGGTGAAGAAGGGCGTTAGACCTTTAGCGAAGCTTGGGTAGATGTCTGCCATCAAGCTCGGTGAGAAAAGCCACTCGTGTGGCAGCGGGATATCGGCAACTGTTTTGATCAGTTTGCCGCCGACTGTCAACGGTGCGCCTGCATCAATCGCGTCCATGCAAGCGTTAATCGGCAGAGCTACGTGAATTTGCTGACCTGCGAAGCCCAAGCAACCGCAGCCTAGCAAACCTGCCAAGTGGTGGTTCATCATCGATTCCACGTTCTGGAACCATTCCAGTTTCGGAGCGCGGACGTGATAGTGGAACCAACCGGCAAACAGCATCAGAGCTGCCATTACCAATGCGCCGATCGCAGTGCAATATAGCTGGTATGAGTTAGTGATGCCGTTGGCGCGCCACAGTTGGAACAAACCAGAGGTGATCTGAATCCCGTGAAAGCCGCCGCCTACATCTGCATTTAAAATTTCTTGACCAAAAATCGGCCAAACCACTTGAGCGCTGGGCTTGATGGCTGTAGGATTTGTCAGCCAAGCTTCGTAGTTGGAGAATTTAGCGCCGTGGAAATATGCGCCGCTCAACCATACGAAAATTACTGCCAAGTGGCCGAAGTGAGCGCTAAAGATTTTGCGCGAAACGTCTTCTAAATCACTTGTATGACTGTCGAAGTCGTGAGCGTTAGCGTGGAGGTTCCAAATCCAAGTGGTGGTTTTTGGCCCCTTAGCTAGAGTGCGATCGAAATGACCTGGTTTTGACCACTTCTCGAAGGAAGTTGGAACCGGATCTTTATCGACTACTACTCTAACTTTTACCTCTCGCTCTGGAGGACTAATGGTCATGAAGACTCTCCTCTCGATAAGACAAGGAACGAGAACTGAATACTGTATCTGACACTCCCCGGGCTTTTGGTACGGGGATTCTCGGTTCACCGAAACAGCTTGCACTTCACTCTTTGCAGAGTTACACGCAGGTGGATCGTCTCCCCAAGCATTTTGCTTCTTTGTAAAGAAGCCAGTTCCCCAGTGTCGCTAACAATGTCCCTGGGTACTGCCAACTCTTCTCGCCAGAGCTGCCGATCGCCTCCTGGATTCAGGTTTGATACGGCTGCTTCTTTTGAGGGAGTTTTATGAATTATAAGCCTGCTAGAGAAGTATTAATCGCTTGTTAACAATACTTAAAAAAGCCTCAATTCTTGATGCAATCACCCCCCTTTAATTTCCACAGCCCCTCAAAAAAGTCAAGGGGTATTGCCATTAAGTTTACAAAACTCAAAGATAAGGCAATTGAGAAATACTCATTTATAGAGAGATGTTTAAGAAAACGGCTGGGGCAGTTATTAGTGGGATCGGATTGGTTGCCCACACAGCCTGAATCCGGGGCACAGGGGGCCCTGAATTGCCGATCGGCAATTCGGCAATACTAAATTCAGTTTTGGGCTATAGTTCCCTATGAGAAGGCTTCTAGGAGTATAGTTGCGTGATTGGCATCAATTGGCAGAGAACGGTTGCAGGCAGGTTGCTGGCCTTGTTTGCAGCAGCAGTATTGATTTTGGGTGTAGCAAGTTGTGGTGCGGGCGATCCCTCCACGCCCAAATCAGGAAACAAGAGCGGCTCAGCTACCGCCGAGGTAAACAGAATCTCAGAGGCTTCTCCCCCAGAAGCCATTCAACAACTGCGTCAGGCTCTAGAAATTTACCAGCCTCAAATAAGTATTTTGAATCCAAAACCTGACGAAGTGCTTCAGGATATAAATGTGTCTGTTAAGTTCCAAGTCAAGGACTTCCCCATTTTCAAAGAAGCAAACTTGGGTTTGGGGCCCCACCTGCAAGTTTTATTAGACAACCAACCTTATGCAGCAGTTTACGACATCAACCAAACTTTAACGCTCTCCAACTTAGAACCCGGAACCCATACCCTGCGGGTGTTCGCAGCTCGACCTTGGGAAGAAAGCTTTAAAAACGAAGGTGCTTTGGCCCAAACCACCTTTCACGTTTTTACCAAAACACAGGACAACAATCCCGATCGCACATTGCCCCTATTAACGTACAACAGCCCGCAAGGCAGTTACGGGGTAGAACCCATCCTGCTCGATTTTTACTTGACAAATGCGCCTTTGCACCAAGTGGCTCAAGCAAATTCCCAAGATGACATACTCGATTGGAAAATTCGAGCCACAGTGAACGGGGAAAGTTTCGCGATCGACCAGTTGCAACCTATATATCTTAAAGGATTCAAACCCGGGAAAAACTGGGTGCAGCTAGAGTTAATCGACGAACAGGGAAATACCGTCAAAAACGCCTTTAATAATACAGTCAGACTGATAGATTACCAACCCCAGGGGCAAGATACTCTTTCTAAATTAGTGCGCGGAGAACTAACAGTAGCAGATGCTCGCGGTATAGTCGATCGCACCTACCAAGTACCCAAGCCCACACCAACCCCAACCCCAACACCCGAACCGACACCGACACCTGCATTAGAAAAAACACCAGTAGCCGAACCCTCACCAGCGGTTCCAGAAACCCCAGCTACCGAGCCGAGCTTAGAGCCAAAAGTTGCTCCCGTTCAAACAATAGAACCGACACCAACAGCAACCCCCCAACTCGAAGCACCAAAACTTGTAGAACCACTTCAAGTCATAGAACCGACACCGACACCGACAGCAACCCCACAGCTAGAAACCCCCAAAGTTGTGGAACCAGTTCAAGTCATAGAACCCAAACCCATAGCAACTCCACAGTTAGAAACCCCCAAAGTTGTTGTACCCGTTAAAATAATAGAGCCGAAACCAACACCATCTCCCCAAACACAGAAACAGGAATACAAAGGATACTACAATCGGTTTCGCAACTTTTTGAATCAAGTTACCGAACCTGCCAATCCTTCAGTACCCCCAACCCTGCCAGAAATAACAGACAAAGCTCCTGTACCTAAAGCAGTCACTCCTGCGATACCAGAGGCATCTCCCAATTTGGTAGCACCAGCGCCCTCGGTTGGCGTTCCCCAAAGCGCAGAATTAACAGTTCCAGAAACAACAGTTTCAGAACCAGAAAACACACCTAAGTTAGAACAAGAACCAGTTCCCGAAACAACAGTTTCAGAACCAGAAAACACACCTAAGTTAGAACAAGAACCAGTTCCCGAAACAACAGTTTCAGAACCAGAAAACACACCTAAGTTAGAACAAAAAGTCGAACTTGAAACCTGACCAATTTTTGTGAATTCATCTGCGTACCCTTCGGGAAGGCTTCGCCTACATCAGCGTAAATCTGCCTACATCTGCGATCGAAAAAAATCAGTAAAATCGAAAATGACCTATCTCGAAACAGCAGCCAAATTTTATAGCGACGTTGCCAAAACCCCCCAAATCGGGCTGTGCTGCGTCCAAAGCAGTCCCTTGCAACTGCCAGGATTAAAAATTCCCGAACAAATGCAAGAAATGAACTACGGCTGCGGCACAACCGTTCACGCCGCCGAACTTGTCGGAAATCCAGTCGTGCTTTATGTCGGCGTCGGCGGCGGGTTGGAAGCACTGCAATTTGCTTATTTTTCTAGGCACAATGGCTCGGTTATTGCCGTCGATCCGGTTCCAGCCATGCGAGAAGCGGCTGCACGCAACTTGCAAATTGCAGCCCACGAAAATGATTGGTTTGATGCTAGTTTTGTCGAAATTTGTGAAGGCGATGCTTTTGCGTTGCCGGTACCGGATGCTTCTGTCGATGTTGTCGCACAAAATTGCTTGTTTAATATCTTTGAACCTGCGGATTTAGCCAAGGCATTAAAAGAGACTTATCGGGTTTTGAAGCCAGGGGGCAGATTGTTGATGAGCGATCCGATCGCAACTCGCACAATTCCCCAGCATTTGAAGGAGGACGAACGCTTGCGCGCCTTGTGTTTGTCGGGGGCTCTGACCTACGCAGAATACGTTCAACACCTTGTAGACGTGGGCTTTGGGCAAGTAGAAGTTCGAGCGCGCCGTCCTTACCGGCTGCTCGACAAACACAATTACAAATTGGATGCGGATCTGCTGTTAGAAAGCCTCGATACAGTTTCCTTTAAAGTGGACATTCCCCCGGATGGCGCTTGCATTTTCACTGGCAAGACGGCGATTTATGCGGGGTCTGAGGAGCTCTTTGATGACGGGGCAGGTCACGTTTTGCAGCGGGGAGTTCCGGCGGCGGTGTGCGATAAAACGGCTGGGAATTTGGGGGGATTGATGCCGGATAAGGTGTTGATTACTGATTCGACTTGGCACTATAACGGCGGCGGTTGCTGTTAAATTTATTTCGGAATGGGGAGGTAGCGTTCACCGCAGAGATATAGCGGTTCTCAAAAAAGTGAGGTATGCCCACGGAGGCCACGGAGGCCGCGGAACCCACGGAGGGCTATCCCCATGAGTACCTCATCTTTTTGAGAAAGGCTATAGCTGCCTCTTTCAACTCTTTATGGTGTATGGGTTATTTGGGAAAATAATTGCAGGGAAAAGCAAGCATAAAATTTAGGAGAAGCAAGAGACGCCAATCGCTGAAGTTGGTTGACAAGCGATTCCTAATACTATAGTATTCGAGCATGACATATAAGACTATTGACTTATTTTCTGGTGCGGGTGGCTTGACTACAGGATTTCATCTGGCTGGTTTTGAATCTTTATGTGCGATCGAGGTGGATGCGAAAGCCCTAGCCACCTATAAGCACAATTACCCAAACACCAAAATTGTTCATCAGGATATACGCGAGCTCAATCCTTTGGATTTGCGATTGTGTTTGGGTTTGCAGAGGGAGGAACTAACAGCGTTGATAGGCGGCCCCCCATGCCAAGGATTTTCAAGAAATATTCCTGCTGACTATCGCTACCTCAGCGACTCTCGCAATCAGTTATATCGGACATTTTTAGAATTCGTACAGGAATTTAGACCCCTTTACGTTGTTATGGAGAACGTACCTGAAATCTTGAAAGCTTATGGTGGTGTAGTTAAGAATGAAATTATACAGCAACTTGAGTCGCAAGGTTATAAAGTCACTTATCGATCGCTAAACTCCGCGCATTATGGAGTACCGCAGACGAGATCGAGAGCTTTTTTCCTGGCTAGTTTAGATAAACCGCTTCAATTCCCTGAAGCTACACACGCTGGTGAGATTAGAAGTGATTATAGATCTGCGAAATCTTGCTACCAACTTAGTCTCCTAACATCAAACATTTCTTCAGTCGTCACAGTTAGAGATGCGATTGGAGATTTGCCGTCATTGAACGCAGGAGAGGAATATAATGCTGAAGTTTATCCTTTTCCAGCCCAAACTGCGTACCAAGCAATGATACGTAATGGAAGTACGAAACTTTTCAATCACGTTGCTCGTGCTTTGAGTCCCATTCAAATGTCAAGAGTGCGTCTTCTGAGAGAAGGGCAAGATGCTAGAGATTTGCCACCTGAATTAGCTCCTAAAAAGCACTATAGCGGTGCCTATGGAAGGCTTTACTGGGATAAGCCAGCAAGAACTATCACAAGATGGGTTTTCCATCCAGGATCGGGCAGGTTTTTTCATCCAACCCAAAATCGGACAATTACAATCCGTGAAGCTGCAAGATTGCATTCTTACCCAGATAACTTTCACTTTCTGGGAACGTACACTGATATGGCTTCTCAAATAGGAGAATCAGTACCCCCACTTCTAGGTAAAGCAATAGCTGCATCTATTCTCCAAGTTCACTGTCAAAAGACTGTGTACTGAGTTGATCTTGCAAAGCAGAGAGTATAGTCTGCACATATCGATCAATTGTGAGACGAGTTCGCTCAACCTTGATGCGAACGGCTTCTGGAGGAATGGTTCTAGCTTTGAAAAGTTGCTTTTGATTTTTGTACCAAACTAACTCTGGCTTACCTGCAATACTGCCTTGTAGTCCTGCCCCTGATTTTCCAGTATTTCTATCAACTGTCCAAGCCCAAGAAAAAGTATTTGGGTCAAGTACACTAAGAGAGAATTCACAGTAGACATATTCATACCCTCTAATGGTTTTCAAAAGTATGGCTTCATAGCTATTCGTAATGTTCTGTGCTGCCTGACTTGATATAATTTTCTCGTTCCAATGCTGAACAATAGCCGCTCCTAGTTCAGCAGGTGAGGATTTTTCAGTCAGACCAGGAAAACCAAGTTGGGCGGCTTTTTTGATAACATCTGCTCTCTGAATGACAAACCAAAATGTATTGACAACCGTAAGACTATTCAGTTGAAGAGATTTGAGTGACCAACCAGTTGCAGTGGTGGTGTCAACAGCATCATAGAGGAGTTTGCTACGTCCTAATGCTGGATCTGATAAAGGAATATCCTTGACATAATGAAAAATTGCTTCCCAAGTATAATCCTCTATCGATCCGATAACTGGAGATGCAATGGTAGCAATAATGGCTTCCCTCAATCTTTCAATCTCGTTTTCCGTCAGCACTCAATAGTTCCTCTACAACTCGTAAAAACTCACCCATTGTTATGTCCAAAGCATTTGTAATGTGACTTAGAACTCTAACAGATGGACTTTTCAGTCCTCGCTCAAGCTGGCTGATATAAGTTCTGTGCAGACCTGTGACTTCTGCTAGATATTCTTGTGACCAACGTTTCTCTATTCGACGACGCTGTATTTCTAATCCTAATATTTGGTCGAGTTTGCTAGGCTGCATAAATAGAGATAGTAAGGTTTTGAATACCAAAGTTCTACAGACTAAAGTATTCAAGCCGACAAGCCGATCGCCCCTCTCGCCCCCATCTGGTGAAACAGGCATCTTGGCTGTGGCCAAAAACCCAGCTTTAACCAGCTTTTCCCCCATATGGCGAAACTTCCCGCTAAATTAAAGGAGTGTAAAAATTACTCAGGCCCTACCAAGGAGATATCCATGCCTCGCGTCAGAGCACCAGAATTCCCCGTAAAGTACCCCTGGCTGAACACCGAAAAACCTTTATCCATTGAATCCTTAAAAGGGCGCGTCGTCATTCTCGACTTCTGGACGTACTGCTGCATCAACTGTCTGCACGTCCTCCCAGACTTAAAATACCTGGAACAAAAATATAAAGATTCCCTGACGGTGATCGGCGTTCACTCGGCTAAATTTGAAAACGAAAAAGATGTAGAAAATATCCGCCAAGCTATCCTCCGCTACGATATCGAACATCCCGTAATCGTAGACAGCGGCATGAAAGTTTGGCAAAGCTACGCCGTTCGCGCTTGGCCGACTTTAATGGTGATCGATCCAGAAAGTTATGTCGTCGGCTTTGTTTCTGGCGAAGGCAATAGAGAAGCACTCGATCAGTTAGTTGGCAAGTTAATTGCTGAATACAAAGATAAAAATGCGATCGACTTTAGGGAACTTCGCTTTAGTTTAGAAAAACAACGCAAACCTGTATCAACTCCCCTGGCTTTTCCTGGTAAAGTGCTGGCATTTGCGATCGCGCCAACGGAGGCAAAACAGCTTCACCAACATGAGGCGCTGTTGGGCGAAATGACTGAGGACAATGAATCTGTAGATGAAACTGTACTGCCGGGGCCTGCTAATTCAGTTATACAAAACTTGGTCGGTTCTTGCTTGTTTGTTGCCGATTCGGGACACAATCGAATTGTTGTCAGCACTACTGAAGGTGAGGTGCTGCACGTCATTGGTACTGGGAAACCGGGTTTGACTGATGGCAACTTTGAAGAAGCTGAGTTTTTTGCCCCTCAAGGTATGGCTTTTGATGCAGAAACTCAAATTCTCTATGTTGCTGATACGGAAAATCACGCTATCAGAACGATCGACTTTACGACTCAACGGGTGGAAACTGTTGCTGGTACTGGCGAACAAAGTCACGAAATTGCACCTCGCAGCGGCAAGGCTTTAGAGACGCCATTGAATTCGCCTTGGGATTTAGAAAGAGTTGGCGATCGACTTTTTATCGCCATGGCGGGTTCGCACCAAATTTGGGAGATGCAGTTAGATACTGGTACGATCGCCACTTATGCGGGTATTGGTCGAGAATCCTGTGTTGACGGTAGTCTGGCGGAATCTGCTTTTTCTCAGCCCAGCGGCCTGTCTACGGATCGATCGGAGTTGTTTGTGGCTGACAGCGAAATTAGTTCGATCCGCGCCGTCGGTATCGATGAAGACCCGAAGGTACGCACTGTCTGCGGTAGCGGTGAATTGTTTGGTTTTGGGGATAAAGATGGTCGCGGTGAGGAGGTGAGGTTGCAGCACTGTTTGGGTGTTGAATACACTCAAAATTACCTCTGGGTTGCTGATACTTACAATCACAAAATTAAGCGAATCGACCACCGGGGCGGTACTTGCATGACGATGATTGGAGATGGTACGGCGGGTTTGGTAGATGCTAAAGGTCTGAAGGCTCGATTTTTTGAACCTTCAGGGTTGAGCGCGATCGGGTCTCATTTGTTTGTTGCTGATACGAACAATCACGTGATTCGGCGAGTTGAGTTGGATACTTTGGAGGTCACAACTTTGGATTTTCTGAGTTTGTGTGCGCCGGATGTTTGTCTCCCTGATTGATCCGAAATGTTGATAATAGACCTCTTGCAAAAAAAATCACGAGTTACAATTAAAGGTTTTGAGTTTTAGACCCCAGAGCTAACTCATAATTGTCAAGTGCCGATCTAACCTGCAATCTGCTCCACTTAAGCCAAACCCTTCATTATAGCATAAAATTATTTTGCAAGAGGTCTAATTATTTCAACAACTCAGAAACAGTTTTAAATTGATAACCTTTTGACTGCAAAGACTTGACAATTATCTCAGTTGCTAATACGGTTTTCGAGCGATCGCCCCCGCCATCGTGCATCACCACAATCGAACCCGATCGCACATTGTTAATCACCTGATTTGCGATATCGTCAGCCGTGTGTGTTTTCTCATAATCTTGAGAATCCACATCCCACATAATCAATTTTTTGTGCATTTGGGAAACCAAATAAGACAAACCTACAAATCTCCGCCCCCAAGGCGGGCGAAAAGTAATACTCTCTTGCTTAACGCCCAATTCCTGTAAAAGTTTGTCCGTTTTTTCAATCTCAGACAGCAAATATTCCCGGGGTTTAAACATCATATCTTTGTGTGAGTAGGAATGGTTTGCCAACTCATCGCCCCTCGCCACAATCATTTTCACAATTTCTGGATGTTTCTCAATATTGCGGCCGATTTCAAAAAAAGTTGCTTTAACTCGATAGCGGTCTAAGATATCTAAAAGTTGATTTGTATAGGGAGGATAGGGGCCGTCGTCGTAGGTAAGCGCCACCACTTTCTCTTGAGTGTCGGCGCGGTTGATGCCAAAATAATTGTGGAATTTAGTAACGTTAATCAGTAGCGATGCTGCAAAAAACAATGCTATTGTGAACAGCAGAAACTTTTGTAAATTTTTACCGATCCGCATAGCTGGATGAAAGCTCGATCGAGCATGAAAGTGGATTGATGTCAGATTACCACAATTTATGGCTGATGCCATAAGATCGATCGCCCTCCTCAACTCTGCAAAAAATAAGTACGTAGCTGCGCTTGGGCGATCTTTATATATCAAAGAGCGCCCAAGCGCAACAACGTACCTTTATTTAATGTGACAGTTGCGTCTTGGACTGCATAAGATCGGCATTGTCAACTCTGCAAAAAAATGCCGGCAATAGTGCCGACATATACCTGTTGTTGAGGTTCAACGCTAGAAGATGGAAGAGAATACGGGTCAAAAGTACGATCGCGCTTTTGAAGAGATTTGAAGAGAGATCCGCCTAGGCGGCAGCGCGATCGCAAATTCCCGCATTTCAAGCTATACCCTCCACCAATAAAGTAATCTTGTCAATTCCTACCACATAAACCAGTTCCCCGGGTTTAAAAGTTATGCCTTTATCGCACTTAGCGGGCCACCAACTACATTGAAAGCGGACGCGGCCACATTCACCCGGTCGAATTTCTTCTGCAACGATTGCTTCTTCAAAATAGTCAAAAAACATGATTGCTGCTCCTAAAAATGGGTTGGAATTGTTTTGAATGCGAACAGTTTCTGAGGTGTTCACCAATTAATTAAGCATTCATCAATCCCCAAATCCGCAAATCTCCCAATCTCAAATCGAAAATCGAAAATGGTATGACTCCCCACAGACAGATGCTTTGCAATTACCCTTCCACAATCAGAGTCACATTGTCAATGGCGATGACTCGAACCGCTTCTCCGGGTTTAAAAGTAATTTCTTGGTTAGATGTTGCAGGCCACCAACTGCTTTGGAAGCGGACGCGACCAGATTCTCCCGGACGAATTTCTTCTTCGACGATCGCTTTTTGCTCTGGATCGATATCTTGTGGTGCTAGATGAGTATGGGTTGTTTCTGTATCGCCGACAGCGGGTTTTTCGTCACCGGCAGCCGTCTCTTCTGCTACTTCAGTGCTGGACTTTTCCGCACCGGAGACGGCTGATTTTGCTTGATTAACACTGCCCACTTTTTCCTCATCAGCGAAGGCTAAGATTCCTTCTTCTTCAATAAAGCTTGCTTCTTCGACATAGTTAGTAGACATGGCGGATGGCTCCTGAAGATAGGTTGTGTTTGACTTTTGGATGCAAAAAGCTCGCGCTTTTTCAGTTCGATTAAATGGTCAGATTTCTTATCCCAACAATTGCAAGCGGGAACTTAAATTCTGCCTTCTACAAACCGATACAAATCCTCAACTTGAGTCTGGCAGATCCTGATTTTAGACTGACTTTCAAGCTCTCAGATTTAATGAGAGTGTAAATCTAAAATCTAAAATATAAAATCTAAAATCGACTGACTGCTCCCCACCTCAGAGTTTTCCCGAACTAAGCTTCAACTACTAGAGTAATGTTGTCAAGTCTCAGAACTCGAACCACTGCACCGGGTTTCAAAGTTATTTGTAGATCGTCGCACTTCGCCGGCCACCAACTGCTCTGGAAGCGCACGCGACCGCATTGGTCGGGTCGAATTTCTTCTTCTACGATCGCTCTTTCCAAATCGCTGACAGTCATATTTTTGGCTCCCAATTTCAAATTCTTTGTAACCTTCAAAGGCGATAAACTTATAACCAGACTCGGTAAATCCTTAATTTCCAACTACGCTTCAACTATCAGAGTCATGTTCTCAAGTGCCAGGACACGAACCACTTCACCGGGTTTCAAAGTTACGTCTCGATCGCACTTCGCAGGCCACCAAGTGCTTTGAAAACGGACGCGACCGGATTGACCTGGACGGATTTCTTCTTCTACGACCGCTTTTTTCAAATGGTTGAGACTCATAACTTTAGGACTCCTGAGTGCAGATTCGTCGGATTCTTGAGAGGTAAAAACTTGTAGGACTCGATTCGTTGGCTCGATCGATAGCTAGGCTGCCACAATCAGAGTAATGTTGTCAATTCCGATGACGCGAACCACGTCACCTGGTTGAAAAGTCATCTCTTGCTCGCATTTTGCAGGCCACCAACTGTTTTGGAAGCGCACGCGGCCGGACTCTTGAGGGCGAATTGCTTCATCGACGATCGCTTTTTCGGAATTGTCAAAAGTCATGATTGCTGGCTCCTGATTATAAGTTTGGCTGAATTTTGAGATGCGAAAAACTGATTGCTCGACTCGTTACCAATTTCCAGGTAGAGGTCGCCCTCTTGCGGTCAACTGTCAACTGTTAACTGTGAACTGTCAAAGCTAGGCTGTGACAATCAGGGTAATGTTGTCAATTCCCACAACTCGAACCACATCGCCGGGGTGAAAAGTTATGTCTCGATCGCATTTTGCAGGCCACCAAGTGCTTTGAAAGCGCACCCGGCCGGGCTCTTGAGGGCGGATTTCTTCATCGACGATCGCCTTTTCATCAGTGTTAATAGACATAGCTGCTGGCTCCTGAATGTATGTTCGACTTGATTGGTGCGGATGTCAGAAGCTTGTCGGTCAACTTCCCCTCCACACTCAACAGTCTGGCAGGTCAACCTCGGCTGTGTCAGTCGGCAAAAGTCCTTATAAGTCGGCTGTTTGAGCGTGTAAGCGAGTCGGAAAAAGTCTGTTAGAGTTGTTTCATATAGGTAAGTAACGCTAAACCTGGTGACTCAATGGAAGCGGATCAAGCACTGGATTTTACTAACTCGTTACTTGTGGCTCGAAACCTGAAAACTCTTGACAACCTTGACAGCGCGATCTTTCGCGAAGCATGGATGGGGGTGCAAGGCAGGACGTACCAACAGGTTGCAGAGAGTGAAGGATATGGAGTAGGGACTGTTAAGGATGCTGCTTCTAATTTGTGGAAGCGCCTTTCAGCTTTGTTTGGAGAAGGCGAAAAAGTTAAAAGAGATAACCTGCAAGCGGTAATAGATCGATATTGGCGCAGCACTTTACTAGAACCCCAGTCGGGACAAATTGTTCCGCCGCGATCGTCTCTGGGGCTAGATTCGGAGTTGGAAATCGAAAATCCCAACTTTTTGGGTAGGTCTCAGGCGATCGAGGATCTGAATACTTTGGTCGCCCAAGGCGCTAAAGTGATTGTGATCCAAAGTGCCGGCGGTATGGGCAAAACGACTTTAGCCAGACAGTACCTGAAATCTCAAGGGTTCGATCGCGTCATTGAACTGCTGATGGCAAAAGAGACAGAAAACCTCACAGCCTTAGAGAGTGCGATCGAAGAATGGTTAAAGCAAGACTTCCAAGAAGAACCAGGGCCAGACTTTGGTGTCACCCTCGGGCGGCTGAAGCGGCAACTTCAGACTCTCAAAGTCGGCGTCTTGATTGACAACTTGGAAGCCGCCCTCGACGGACAAGGCAAGTTTATTGAACCGCACCGGCTGTACGTCGAACTGTTGCGAGTTTTGGCTGACGCGGCGGTGCAGTCGGTAACGCTGATTACCAGTCGCGATCGACTTTGCGATTCTGACGTAACTGTCGAACACTACCTGCTTCCGGGATTGGATGTGGAAACTTGGCAGCAGTATTTTAGCGATCGCAACATCAAAATAGATCCTGTCGCCCTCGGGGAAATGCACAAAGTTTACGGCGGTAATGCCAAAGCCATGGGCATTCTTTGGGGGACAATCCGAGAAGATTTTGACGGAGATATGGCAGCCTACTGGCTGGAAAACAGCGACGATCCGCTGGTGGAAACCGACTTAAAAAATTTAGTTACCAGTCAATTCAACCGCCTGCAAGAACTCGATCCTGAAGCCTATCAACTGCTTTGCCGCTTGGGCTGCTACCGCTATCAAGACGTGCCGACAGTCCCTAGTGACGGACTTTTGTGCTTGCTTTGGGACGTGCCCGAAGCTGGACGCAGACAAATCATTAAATCGCTGTTGCACCGATCGCTAGTCGAGTCCCAAAAAGGCGAATACTGGGTGCATCCAGCAATTCGGGAAGAAGCAGTCGATCGGCTTTCGCCGGCAGACTGGGACACCGCCAACCGCAAAGCAGCCGAGTTTTGGACGGATAGCGTCGAGATTATTGAAACAGTAGAAGATGCGCTGAAAGCTTTTGAAGCTTACTATCATTACGTGGCAATTAGCTGTTTCGAGCAGGCCGCTAGCGTCATCCTCAAAAAAATCAATATCCAGTTTGCCAAAGACTACAAGCTCGGACGAGCGCTCTATAAACTAGGTTTCTTGCAGCCAATAATTTCAGCAACTACTCGCATCGTCAACAATGTGACTTCTGACTATTATTTGAGCGGTCTTTACAGTATTTTAGGCGTTTCCTACAGAATATTGGGCGACATCAATCAAGCCATAGAATGTCACCAAATATCCGAAAGAAAAGCAACTAAATGTCTGCAAAATATAGCAAAAAATAGCGAACCGGAAAACGGCCAAAAAGCTAATCTAGAATTTTGGAAACTTAACGCTGCAATCAATATAGGGTTTTGCAAAATAGAAATGCTGGAATTAGAACCAGCTTTGGAGATATTTGCCAAGATGAAAAATTCGCGGGAGGAAATCGGGATTATCGGGATTAACAGTTATTCGATCGAGGTCGGGTTAGCTTTTCTCAACTCCTGTGTGGGAGTCAAAAAAGCTGCCAAGGAACTCGCCGACAAACTATATGCCGATCGCGAAGAGAGTCAGTTAGTGGGTACGGGATACAAGTTAGTGTTTCTAGCCAGCACTTACAAAAACCTCGGAGATCCAGAAAAAGCTTTGAGCTTGTACAGTCAGGCGATCGCCCAGGCAGACGAAAACCAGTACAGCACCGTCAAAGCCAAAGCTCTTAGCGGTATAGCTGCCCTGTACCGAGAACGAGGAGAATTTGACCAAGCCATGCAGCACCATGCAGAAGCAATAGAAATACTCGATCTGCCCAGCGCTAAATTAGACCGAGCCGAAGCTTGCTATCAACTCGCACTGACAGAACAAAAACTCGGTAACATCGACAAAGCCCAGGAAAATTTCGATCGCGCCATTCAACTTTTCAGCGAAATGGACGCCAGCAAACAAGTAGAAAAAGTACAGTTTGCAGCCACCAAAAATCCCGAAAAAATAGCTAATTAACTGAGAAACAAAGGAAAAAAGATACAATAAAGTAAAGCACAACAATAAATTTTCTAGACATGAAACTAAAACGATTGGGACACGTAGCCGTCTGCGTGCAAGACATAGAGAAAGCTGCTGAGTTCTACTGTAAATTGGGAATGGAGTTAGTTTGGAAAGATGCAGACTGGGCTTATTTGAAAGCAGGAGATGATGGACTGGCGCTGTTGAGTCCGACTTACGACCAAGCAGGGCCGCATTTTGGGTTTGTATTTGACGATCGCACCGAAATGGAATCCGCCTACGAACAACTCAAAACTGAAGGTGTTTCCGTCACCCACATTCACGAACACCGCGACGGTACAGCGTCTTTTTACGGCAGAGACCCCGACGGTAACGGTTTTGAGTACCTTTACGAACCTGCCTGAGGTCAATTAGTCAACTTCTGGACGTATTAGAGTCAGAGAAATCAGGTTTTTTATCTAATTTGTGACCATAACCAAGGATTTTAGTAAAAAACCTCGATTTATGACTGCTGGTACGTCCAGGAATATCAAATTTTGTCGATCGTCCGAGGTATGCCAATACCAGCCAATCTGTGTGCTCATTAATGCAGGAGTAATTGTACGGTGTGTCGCTACAAACAAGCCCTGGCTAGCGATCGACAATTTACCAGCGACGCACCCGATCGCAATGGTTTTATAAACAAGCACAACTATTATCTAACAATCTTTTGTGAAAATGGTATAAATTGCGGACAGCAACCGACTTTTCGCCACTAATACACGAAATGTCAACCCTCAATTATACTGAACAACCCGGTTTCTGGGTACAGGAGTGCGTAAGCCATAGAATGATGCCCGCAGACACTGTGAACCAGTACGAGACTGCCCGGAACCTCCGTACAACTGGCAGAATAAAGTAACATATTGACACCAATGCTTCTAAAGTGCGGTGCAGGCTCAGAATCCAAAATATACCCACAACTTCCGAAAATCGGCTCGATAATCTAAAATCTAAAATCTAAAATCTAAAATCCTCATGTTTCAAAGAATACAAGTCAGAAACCGCTGGACATCGATCTTCAAACCGTGGGAAGAAGCAGATCCTTGGCTGTTTGCCGCTTGCATCAGCCTCACCATTTTCGGCGGAATCATGATCCGCAGCGTCGAAATCAACCAGGGATCGATCGACTGGTGGCGGCACTGGGCAACTGGCGGAGTCGGTTTGTTCCTCGCCATCATCATTTCCCGCTGTCGCTACCAAATACTGATGGACTGGAAATGGCAGATTTACGTAATTATTAATTTGTCGCTGATCGCAGTGCGGTTTATTGGTACTACAGGGCTCGGTGCCCAGCGGTGGATCAATATCGGCGGCTTCTACCTGCAACCCTCAGAATTTGCCAAAATAGGGATGATTATCACCTTAGCGGCTCTCCTCCACGACAAGACTGTCCCTACAGTGCGCGATATGTTGAGAATGCTGGCGATTATGGCCCTGCCCTGGGGATTGATCTTTGCCGAACCAAATTTAGGTACTTCGCTGGTGTTTGGCGCGATCACAATGGGGATGTTTTACTGGGGTAATGTTAATCCCGGTTGGCTGATATTGCTGTTCTCTCCTCTATTCTCAGTTCTCCTCAATAACGTGTCCACACCGATTTGGATAGCCTGGGTAGTCGTTGCGGGTATTATCGCTTGGCGAAGCCTACCTTGGCCTTGGCTGGGGACTTTCGGTGCTGTGCTAGTGAATGTGGTGTCGGGACACGTCGGACACGTATTTTGGGGCGTGCTGAAGGATTATCAAAAAATGCGCCTGACAGGGTTTTTGAACCCCGAGAAAGACCCTTTAGGTAGTGGATATCACTTGATTCAATCTCGGATTGCGATCGGGGCTGGGGAACTCAAAGGCAGAGGTTTGTTTCACGGAACCCAAACTCAGCTTAACTTTATTCCCGAACAGCATACGGACTTTATCTTTTCAGCGATCGGCGAAGAATTGGGCTTTATTGGCTGCATTGCAGTGCTGTTGGTGTTCTGGATCATTTGTTTCCGCTTGGTGACGATCGCACAAACTGCAAACGACAATTTTGGTTCCTTGCTGGCGATCGGCGTACTGTCAATGTTAATTTTTCAGGTGTTCGTAAATATTGGGATGAACATCGGCTTAGCGCCGGTTACGGGGATTCCGCTACCTTTCCTGAGTTACGGGAATGCGTCGCTGCTGAGTAATTTTCTCGGACTGGGATTAGTGGAGTCGGTGGCGAACCAGCGACAGCGCAAGAAGCGTTGGAATTAGCGAGTTATATTTTTTGAGGACTGAAGTCCCCACTACAAACGGAATAATAGGTTTGTAGTGAGGACTTCAGTCCTGATATTTTTTGAGGACTGAAGTCCCCACTACAAACGGAATAATAGGTTTGTAGTGAGGACTTCAGTCCTGATATTTTTTGAGGACTGAAGTCCCCACTACAAACGGAATAATAGGTTTGTAGTGAGGA
>NZ_JAHRFA010000028.1:38739-81922 GCF_020883045.1 Microcoleus sp. CAWBG58
CTTCAGTCCTGATATTTTTTGAGGACTGAAGTCCTCACTACAAACTGAATAATAGGTTTGTAGTGAGGACTTCAGTCCTGATATTTTTTGAGGACTGAAGTCCTCACTACAAACTGAATAATAGGTTTGTAGTGAGGACTTAATACCACCTCCTTTGTTATTCATCCCCGTTATAAATTGTAGGGTGCGTCGCTCGCTGGCAGCCCGGTTGAGGGCGAGAATTATTCGTGGCGACGTACCCTACTTCTAGGTAGAGGTCGTTCTCAAACTGTCCCAGGTAAACTGTCAACTGTCAACTGTTGAAATATGAGCCAATTACTCATTCATATTCTTGTAAGTAGCAACTGCCGAAGGCGAACTGCGGTTTAAATAACGGAAGATCCAATACTTAAATACCGTATCCAAGATCACGGGAAACGTGGCAATAAACAGAAAGATAAACTGCCTATTTTCTGGGAGTCCCAAGTGCCTCGATAAACCTTCGAGAATTACTTCCCAACCGTGCGGCGAGTGGAATCCCACAAACACATCGGTAAACAAAATAATTACAAAAGCCTTCGCACTGTCGCTGAGTCCATAAACTACGTCATCCATGAAAGATTTTAAAACTTCAATCTCTTTCTTGCTATTGACGAGAATCGCGGCAAAGGCAATCACTGACATCAAATCGGCAAAAATATTTTTAATTGCTCCAGCGCTTTCTTTGCGGTATTCTTCCGCTAGCTCAACTGCTTTCTTAGCAATCTTCTTTTCTTTCTCATCTGGAGAAAGTGATGGTGTTCTGCCAATTAAAGTGTCAAATTTGAGATGATGCTCAAATCTCTCCAGTTCTTTTAAGGCTTCTTCTTCTAGGTCAACATTTATGAATAAAGAAGCATTTTGCTTGACTCGCAAGTGGTCAATTACTGGCCCGACTATAAAGTTTTTGGCAATTTGATTCGTCAGCAGTGGCACTAAAATTAAAAGCAAAATAAATCTTAGAGAAATAACTGTTTTTACTTTAGAATTTCGGAAATTTCTGACTACATCTTTTTCCGCTTCCGGATCTAACTCTCTAGTAATTCGATTTAAGGTTCCCAACAGCGATCGCGGTAATAAATTTACCTCTTCAGAGCTAGTGTCAACTTCCCCATTAGTTTGATTGCCATTAGCTAATCCTTGATTGGTGTCAGGTTGAGAACTGCTTGTAGATTTCACCTGCACGTTTACCGAACTGACAAGTGGGACAATGGCAGTTGATTTACTATTATTAATATATTTCTCAATGACTCGATCGATAAACTCTAACTTCTCGAATACCAGTGACGATCGCTCTTTATTCTCTAAACCTAATCGTTGTTGGTGGTGCTGGACACTGTTACCGGCCTGCGGTTTTGCCCCCACGCGATCGGGCAATTCCAAAAAAGAACGGCTAGCATTAAACTCAACCATTCTCGTTTGGATGACCTTGAGGTATTTTTGCAGTTCGGATTTAAAGTAAGACAGGGTACTGTGTCCGTAATCTCCCGATCGCTCGGAGATGCCTTGGCCGCCAAAATGCTCATCTTCGATCGCCTTAATTGCTAGGGCAGCATCATAGGCTTGTTCTAATGCTCTTTCAGGCGTTTCTCTATACCACTGGTTAGCGTTGTAGAGATATTTTACAAACCTGTTCCACAGAGAAGTATTCATCAGAAAAATGGGTTTGAAACCCCGTCCTTCTAGGACGGCTTTACATTTGTTGCCACTACGGCCGGGCGAGCTGCAAGAGTTCGGTGTGATGAAAGTGTTGCACTTTCAACGGGACAGTTACCGTTTCAAATCTTGCAGCCCTGTACGCATAGTGTTTTGCTACCGAAGTAGCCTCCCTTTCGGGGTAATGTTAGCTTCGCCAATGTTTAGTGAGCTTGTTAGGCTGGCAGCACTGTTCCAGTGACCTTAGAACTGTTTAACCACCAGCGACAGAGCAAGGAACTAGCTACGCATTCGCTTGGTGTCGTGACTCAAAAAACGGAGTCAGTTAAGACTTAGGCCCGTCAGAATGGCTTGAAGGATTTCTCTTTCAAGCCTCATGCCTTTAGACTGAGGTTCCTGACAATTGTTGGAGCCGATTAGTTAGTAGCGGACATTAGTGATTAAAGTATTCATGGTATGTTAACAAATTTAGATAAATCAGGAACCGTTTCCGCAGATTCTATTTGGATTGTAGGAGGCGCTCGCAGTGGCAAAACTGCTCGCTTAGTCGAGCAGTTCTGCCTGTGGAGCAAAACTGTCAAGCCATTGCCCGCAAACGTTTCAAGCCGCGGGCGTTCTGGGCGGTGGCGGGCGGGACAAACAGCCCCAGCAATTTTAGTCTTAGCAGCTAACGGGGACAACCGACTGGAATTAGCCGATCGCATCGCCATAGCTACTGAAGGAAAATATGCCTTTCACTCCACAACACCATTCGGTTTTTTTGAGCAGGAAGTATTGCTATTTTGGCCGCTGCTTTTGCAGTCGCTAGATTTGAAAGCTCAATTTCCCCTGCGGCTGCAACCTGAAACAGAATTGGAACTTGCAGCCAGACTCTGGCGTCGCGAGTTAGACGAAGGGATTTTGCAACAAACAGGGGTAAGTCCAAATCGCATGGTGCGTCGAACTCTAGACTTATTACAACTTGCTGCTGTCAGCGGTACGCCCAGAGAAGAAATTCCCCACATTCTCCAACAGGGATTTGCCGCTGGTGACGGCTCGAATAGCCTGTGGACTAGCATGGGAGAGTTGCTCGAAAGGTGGCGGGAATGGTGCCTGACGCGGGGGCTGCTGACTTATGGGATTGTCTGCGAACTCTACTGGCGCTATTTGTTGCCAAATGTCACTTACCAGCAGCAGTTGGCTTCTAGATATCAAGCTGTCATCGCCGATGATGTTGACGATTATCCAGCCATCAGCCGTCATTTGTTCGATCGAATGCTCGACACGGGCGCAGTGGGGGCTTTTTCCTACAATCGCGATGGAGGAGTGCGTTTGGGTTTGGGGGCTGACACGGAATACCTCGCCCAACTCGAAACCCGCTGCGGCTTGGTGGAAAATTTGGACGCACAAGCCGGTTTATCTTCAGAGATTGGCGCTTTGGCCGTAAGTTTGGCAGTCAATTCTGATGGTTTTTATCCTTTAGGCTTGAGTTTACCAGGGTCGGTGCGATCGCTCGAAACCACTTCCCGCGCGCAACTGCTGCGAGAAACCGCCGAAATTATCGTGGATGCGGTGAAGTCAAAAGCCGTGGAAGCGCAGGAAATCGCCGTAGTTGCTCCTGGGATGGATGCGATCGCCCGTTACAGTTTAACGGAAATTCTCGCCCGAGATGGTATCGCGGCCGAATCGCTCAACGATCAGCGTCCCCTATCGACTACGCCAGAGATTCGAGCTTTGCTGACTTTGCTAGCGTTGGTTTATCCTGGACTAGGTCGTTTAGTCGATCGAGATGCCGTAGCCGAAATGCTAGTAATTTTAGGCAGCCAGAAACACCGGGAATTGCCGGAAACAGCAGAAGATAACCTCACTTTCAAGCTAAAATCTCAAATCCAAAATCTCAAATCGATCGACCAAGTGAGAGCAGGTTTAATTGCGGATCACTGTTTTTGTCCTGATGTCGATCGACCTCAACTTCTGGCAATTACAGCCTTTCCCCGGTGGGACAGAGTGGGACACAGAGCAGCTTTGGCCTACGAGCAAATTGTAGAGTGGATCGAACAACAGCGATCGCAACAACAGGAGCGGCTGTTACCCAGTCCCATTGCCCTGCTCGATCGAGCGATCCAGAAATTTCTCATCAACGACAGATATCTGCCGTTCGATCGGCTAGCAGCCCTCCGAGAGTTAATGGAAACCGCCGCCCACTACTGGGAAATCCACGCGCGAATGCAGCGTGTAGAACCCACAAACGGGGGCGACTCAGAAACAATCGCCCGGTTCATCCAGTTGTTGCGGCAAGGAACCGTCACCGCCAACCCCTTTCCAGTCCGTTCCCAAGGCCCAGAAGCCCAAGCCGTCACCCTCGCCAACATCTTTCAGTACCGCAGCAGCCGCCGCGCCCACAAATGGCACTTTTGGCTGGATGCAGGTTCGCCCCTGTGGTTGAGCGGTGGTGCGGCGACGTTGTTTGGTGCACCCTTATTTGTGCGATCGCAATTGGGGCGTCCCTGGGGAACCGAAGACGAAACGGCCGCCGACCAACAGCGACTGCGGCGAATTCTGGTAGATTTGTTAAGTCGTTGTTCTGTGCTTTACCTTTGCCACAGCGAACTAGCCGTCAACGGCCAAGAGCAAACCGGGCCGCTTCTGCCTCTCATTAACAGCTCTGTTTCTTTTGATACTCCCCAGCCCTAAAGGGACGGGGATTCTTGAAGAGTCCTGATACGAACTTTCAAAGGCGAAATTAAGGCGCCTCTACCCGCTCAGCTTAAATAAATCCAAGCTTTGCGTATACTTTTAGCTTTTTTATGCTTTCGGAGTCCATCACTAATGTCAAAGATACGGTACGCTCAACAACCTGCCATTATTTGCCCTTTAACTGTTCCGAAGCGAAGTCGGATATGTCCGTTGCCTGGATTTCTCAGAACTAGGATGTCTCAACACGTAGATGGTTATTCTTACTTACTGCTCCATTTTATCACAAATACTGAAGGCGGTTGAAACCGCCGCCGACTTATCCCCGTGTCTCGCATCCAGGGGCCCGGCGGGCTCGTCCTTCGGTCAACAGTCACCCTAAGCCATTGGGCAACAAGCAGGAGGAAAGAAAAGTATGAATGCCAAGATTTTCATTTTTTCTACCTCTGGATAGATACTCGGGCTTTACTCGCAGCCTGACTTCTAGATTCGAGGGAAATTGGGGGAGATAAAAGTGTACCCAAAACAGGTATCAAAACGTGCAATCATTAATATTTTTAGCTCGAAATATATCAGAGTTAAAAAATATCTATAGCCCTTGCAATTTTGATTTAGTATGCTAGAAATGAGCGAGATTATTAATCAATTTTAAGCCAGATTTTTGGCAACAAGCTGATACTAATCAGTTCTTAAAGTTAATCGGGATTGTCGTTGATAAGGAGCCAAAATAATGCCCAGTGCAGTACCAATTATTATAGTTGAGCCGGAGACAACGCCAACGCCGGCAACGACGCCAACGCCGGCAACGACGCCAACGCCGGCAACGACGCCAACGCCGGCAACGACGCCAACGCCAGCACCGACGCCAACACGGACACCAACTCCATCTGACGACACATTTGGTGGCATAGACGACACATTGGGCGGAGGCAATACCGCACCCTCAATCATTGGGGGCGTGCTCCGGGGAACAGAAACCAACGACTCGTTAGTTGGCAGTCCCGGCCCCGACGTGATTTCCGGGCTGCAAGGCAATGACAACCTGCAAGGATCGGCCGGCGACGATTTACTATTTGGTAACGATGATGAGGACGTATTGTTTGGCGGCCCCGGCAACGACGTGCTCGACGGCGGTTCAGGACTCGATACCTTGTACGGAGGCAAAGGGGGCGATTCCCTCGACGGGGGAAATAACCCCGATTTGTTGTACGGCAATGACGGCAACGACACGGTAATTGGAGGCGAAGGCAAAGATACGAGTTACGGCGGCAAAGGCACCGACAGCTTGCGCGGTGGGTTGGGCGACGACAGCTTTTTGGGCGATCGCGGCGATGACGTTCTCTGGGGCGATCAAGGTAATGACTCGCTCTTCGGTGGCGAAGGCGAAGACTTGCTATTTGGCAACGAAGGAGGCGACTGGCTCTACGGCAATGGCGGCGCGGACACAATGTTTGCAGGTGACGGCGACGATATCGTGTTCGGCGGTGCTGGGGACGACATCGTGGACGGTGGTGCTGGCAACGATATTCTTTGGGGCGAAGCAGGCAAAGACATAGTAGCAGGAGGCGAAGGCAGAGATGTCTTCGTTATCGGTACCTTCAGTACCCCCGGCGGCAGCAGCAGCAACGGCACTAACCCAGCATTTCTCACCACAGGCGGCCCGGATATCGCCGATGCTGATATTTTCACAGACTTTCGCCAAGGTGAAGATGCGATCGGGCTGAGCGGCGACCTCAAGTTTGAAGATTTGGTAATCTTCCAAAGCACCGACAGCAAAGCCGGCAGCACCATTATTCGCAACGGCGTCAGCGGCGACTTTTTAGCAGTATTGCCCGGAGTAGACAGCAGAACCTTGGGACGCAGCTCATTTGTAATTGCCCCCATAGTTCCAGGCAGCGCCACCCCACTACCAGCTCCCACGCCGACTCCGAGTCCGACGCCGACTCCCACACCGACGGCAAGTCCGACTCCAACTCCGACACCGAGTCCGACTCCAACTCCCACACCCACAGACACTCCGACTCCCACAGACACTCCGACGCCGAGTCCGAGGCCAATCTTCCCCACGCCGACGGCAAGTCCGAGTCCAACGCCGACGCCGACAGGAAGCCCGACACCGACAGGAAGTCCGACGCCGACAGGAAGTCCGAGTCCGACACCTGTCAATCAGCTTCCAGTCGCAGTTAACGACAACTTCACTACGGTTTCAGGTCAAACTCTGAGTTTCAACGTTCTGTTGAACGATACCGATGCAGACAAGAACCCTTTGACGGTTACGACTTTTACCCCAACGGCAAAAGGAACTCTGACTCCCTTGGGCGGTGGCGACTTCAAATACACCCCAAATGCTGGCTTCTCTGGTTCTGACAGCTTCAGCTACTCGATCTCAGACGGCA
Source organism: Microcoleus sp. CAWBG58 (assembly GCF_020883045.1). Lineage (NCBI taxonomy): Bacteria > Bacillati > Cyanobacteriota > Cyanophyceae > Oscillatoriales > Microcoleaceae > Microcoleus > Microcoleus sp. CAWBG58. The sequence goes on from NZ_JAHRFA010000028.1 coordinate 45,483, forward strand.
ACCGCGGCACGGCTCAAGCGACAGTAACTATCAATGTCAGCAACCCGCCACAGCTAGTAATTAACGATGGTGTGGTGGTTGCCAAAAGTGCTCCGACTCAGACAATTACCGCCGCCGATTTGTTGGTGACAGATCCCGACAACCCTCCATCGGAAATTGTTTACACGATTACTAAAGCCCCCGACGCTACCAGAGGTTTTGTGCAAAGGGGTACCACATTTCTCAACGTGGGCGGCAAATTTAGCCAAGACGATGTCAACAACAACATTGTCAAATACAACTTGCTAGCAGGAGGTGGCAGCGACAGTTTCACCTTTACAGCCTCCGACGGGTCTTCAAAGATCGGGCCGGCATCGTTCAGCATTACGGTGGTAGATAATATTGTCGATCGCACCGCACTTCCTGCCAGCAGCTTTACAGGCAGCAACCTCAGCGACTACATCATCGGCGGGGCAGGCAACGATACCATCTCAGGCGGTGCCGGGGACGACATCATCGACGGCAGGGGCGGCGACGACTTTGCATTCGGTGATGCAGGCAACGATTCGCTGCTGGGTTCGATCGGCAACGACAACCTCGACGGCGGACTGGGTAACGACACTGTCAATGGCGAAGATGGCATAGATTCGCTAACCGGCGGACTGGGCAACGACTTGATGTTCGGCGGCAATGACAATGACATCATCTCGGGCGGTGACAACGGCGACACCATTGACGGCGGCGCTGGGAATGATTCGATATTGGGAGAAGCCGGCGAGGACTCGATACTGGGAGGCTCCGGCACCGATACATTATTCGGTGGAATTGGCGACGACTCGATCGAGGGCGGTGCCGGCGACGACATCCTCGACGGCAGCATCGGCAGAGACTTGCTCGATGGCGGTATCAATAACGATTCGATCTCCGGCGGCGATAGCGAAGACACCATTTTAGGTGGAGAAGGCAGCGACACCGGACTCGGAGGTGCGGGCAACGACTACATATTAGGCGAGGGCGGCGGCGACTCCCTGTTGGGCGAAGCGGGCGACGACACTGTAGACGGCGGCGCCGGTAGCGACTGTCTCAGCGGCGCCTTCGGCAACGACTTGGTATTGGGTGGCGATGACAATGACTCGCTTTCCGGCGGTGCGGGCAATGATATTTTGGGCGGCGGGAACGGTTCTGACTTGCTGACCGGTGATGCTGGTAATGATTTCTTCTACTACGAAACTCCGAGTGAAGGTGTAGATATCATTACTGACTTTAACGCTAATGGCACCGGCACCGACAGATTCTTGTTCAGGTCGTCAAATTTCGCAGGTTTAACCAACTCGGGAACTACTAACGATTTCACCAGTTTTATCGTCAGGAATATCGGCAGTGGCGGCGACAACATCAGCAAGCAAGAAGTGATTTTGTTTGAATCTAAATTTGACAACGCTCAAGCAATCAATGCAGTGTTGAAGAATCAAAACGGTTCGAGCAAAACAGGAGCTTTCTTCGTGTACCTGAACAATACTTTTAACCAGTATGTTCTCGGCTTTGACCCGAATGTGGCAGACGACAGTCTTCCAGCTTTCGATTTGGCAGTGTTGAATTCTATTCCTACAGCGCCGGGAGCTCTTAGCACCGTCATTACTGCCTCTGACTTTAAGTTTATTTAGGATCTCAAATTAAATAATTTACAGAAGGAAAGTGGGATGGGCGTCCCGCCCGTCCTTTCTGCACGAGTTCTTTGGGCCCATCCCACAAGAACCATCAATTTGTAAGTTATTTAATTCTCATTCCTTAGTGGTTTTTTAGTAGCGTCGCAAGGAGTCCGAAAAATGCCTAGTGCAGTACCAGTGATTATTATACCGGAGACCACTCCTACGCCGTCGCCGGGGACAACTCCGTCGATGACGGGGACAACTCCGTCGATGACGGGGACAACTCCGTCGATGACGGGGACAACTCCGTCGATGACGGGGACAACTCCGTCGATGACGGGGACAACTCCGTCGATGACGGGGACAACTCCGTCAATGGGGACGGGCCCGGGGATTTCGATCGTACCGGTGCCTCGACCAACTCCGACTGTACCCACGCCTCCCCCACAGCCGCTGTTTGTCGATGGTGTAGTTGTCGCCAATGACGGGAATAACTATTTAATCGGCAGCTTGTTCAACGACACGATTTCCGCGCGCGACGGGGACGACACGGTTCTGGGTCGGGACGGGGACGATATCATCAGGGGCGAAGACGGTAACGATTATCTCAATGGTGGCGCTGGTAAAGATATCGTTGAAGGCGGGCGCAGTAATGACAGCGTGCGGGGCGGCAAAGGCGATGACTTGGTTTCTGGCGACCAGGGCAATGATACTGTTTTTGGCGACCAGGGGAACGATGTTGTCTTGGGCTCTGAAGGCAACGATACGCTGTATGGCGGTAAAGGCAATGACTGTCTGCGCGGAGGTGCCGAAGACGATCTGATTTTTGGCGACAAGGGCAGCGACACTGTTTTTGGCGACACGGGCAATGACTGCCTGATCGGCGCTAGGGGCAATGATATTCTTTTGGGCGCAGACGGTGGGGATGTCATCAGCGGCGGTCTTGATAATGATACTGGTGAGGGTGGCGAGGGTGATGACCTGCTATTTGGAGGAGATGGCAATGATGCTCTATCTGGAGATGCTGGGGATGATATTCTGACGGGCGATCGCGGGTCTGATACTCTGACAGGAGGCGAGGGTTCGGATATCTTTGTGCTTGGTAGGGTGGGCACGTCGGTTTCTAGTAGCGGGTTTCTGACTACTGGCGGCCGCGAGATCGGCGATGCTGATTTAATCAGAGATTTTAAGGCAGGAGATTCGATCGGTCTGGCTGGAGGTCTAAACTTTACACAGTTAAACATCTTCCAAGGTCAAGGCTCGAATTCTAGCAACACGATTATTCAGGACAAGCAAACTGGCGAATTTTTGGCGGTGTTGGTTGATGTGCGACCTGGTTCGCTAGATGAATCTAGGTTCACTACGGCTAGAATACCGCGTGTAGAAGATAATCCGTTTACTATTCAGGGGACAACTACTTCCCCAACAACGGGGACAAGTCCTTCTCCGACACCGGCGGGGACAAGTCCTTCTCCGACACCGGCGGGGACAAGTCCTTCCGCAACACCGAGGGGGACAAGTCCTTCTCCGACACCGACGGGGACAACTGCTTCTCCGACACCCGCAACGGGAACAAAACCTGTTACGACACCGGTACCGACAGGAACAACGGCTTCTCCAACTCCAGCGCCGACTCCAACTCCAGCGCCGACTCCAACTCCAGCGCCAACTCCAACTCCAGCGCCAACTCCAACTCCAGCGCCAACTCCAACTCCAGCGCCAACTCCAACTCCAGCGCCGACTCCAACTCCAGCGCCGACTCCAACTCCGACTCCAACTCCGACGGCGGGCGGGACAACTCCGAGTCCAACTCCGAGTCCAACTCCGACGGCGGGCGGGACAACTCCGAGTCCAACTCCGTCGCCGGGGACATTACCGACACAGGTGGGCCCGAGTCCGAGTCCGAGTCCATCACCGGGAACAACTCCGAGTCCGAGTCCTTCTATAGTGCCGACTCCAACTGCGACAACCCCAACTCCGCCTTTCGGTGGGGGCCCAGTGCCACCGAGTTTTACCACTCCGACTCCTAACGAACCGCCGATCGTCGAAACTGGTAAAACGCTGACAGCTTTGCAGAATTCACCTCTGTCTCTGAGCATTTCCCAGCCCACGGATCCAGAGGGCCAGCCACTGTCGATCGGAGTAATCGGAGTGCCCAATCCGAATTTCGGTCAAGTGCTTGTCGGTACAACTCCGATCGCCCTGAACCAAAAATTAACAGTTCAGGAATTACTCGGCCTGCAATTCCAACCTAAAACTGATGTAATCGGGTCAGCCGGTTCCTTCAGCTACAGCGTAGCGGACGATCAAGGTGGCACGGCGGCAGCCTCAGTCGCGATTAACATCAACTCTTTCAATACATCGTCAACTCTTCCGACTAGCCTGCCGCCGGTGCTTGGCGATGATGGCATCGTATTTACGAATACGAATAATCTGCTACCGACGTTCATCGACGTACTCGCCAACGATTCCAGCCCACAAAAAGGGCCACTCAGCATTATCAATGTCGGCACGCCAAAACTGGGCATAGCTGTGAATCTCGGCACTCAGGTGCAGTTCATCCCCGGCAACGTAGCGGGTACAACTACTTTTACCTACAGCGTCAGCGACGGATTCGGGACAATTCCGGGCACAGGTACGATCGCCGTTTCAATCTTGCCGGCGGATAGCGGGCCTAACAGGTTGGTTGGTGGCTCTTTGCCGGACAATTTGAACGGTTTTGCAGGGGCAGATACAGTTGACGGCCAAGGTGGCAACGATACGATAAACGGCGGCTTGGATAACGACGTGCTCGTAGGCGGCCTGGGTGCAGATACCGTAACGGGCGGCGGCGGCAGCAATCAATTCCGCTATACCAGTCCTGCGGATGGTGGCATAGCCTTTGATGCAGCTTCTTCGGCGGCCATCAATGCTGCGATCGCCGCGGGCGGATACGATGTGATTACTGATTTTACCGGTCTCGGTGTGCCGATCGCCGATCAGTTCAACTTTGCCCCCGGATTCTCGAATCTAAACAGTGGCACTCTAGTTTTACTGAACGTGCAGACAACTGTTTCTGCAAATATTCTGGGAGGAAGTGCATTCTTGTTTGCCTACGATTCCGGCGGCAATACATACATCATTTATGACGGCAATGGCAACAACCTCGCCGGCAACGATTCTCGCATTTTGGCGAAGTTAAATGGTGTAACAGGAGTTACTTCTCTTTCGGGATTTGACTTCACGTTTATCTAGGTTCGTAGTGAGGACTTTAGTCCGCATAAAGAAGGACTAAAGTCCTCACTACAAACCGCAATCTAGGTTCGTAGTGAGGACTTTAGTCCGCATAAAGAAGGACTAAAGTCCTCACTACAAACTGCAATCTAGGTTCGTAGTGAGGACTTTAGTCCGCATTTTTCAGAGGACTAAAGTCCTCACGATCAAACCGTTAAATCTGATTTTCATCAGAAAAAAGTCCCAACAAAGGGCCGAGAATCGCACCAAAAACAAAGCCGCCGGCGTGGGCCCAATAGGCAACTCCCCCGGATTCCATGCCCACACTTGCCGGCGCATTCAAGGAAGCCAAACCACTCAATGCTTGCTGTGCAAACCAAAATCCGAGAAAGAAGAAAGCGGGAACTCTAACTGTAGTAATAAAAATGCCCAAAGGTAGTAAAGTAAGAACTTTAGCTTGGGGATATCTGAGAATGTATGCACCCATCACACCTGCGATCGCGCCGCTAGCGCCCAGGGACGGAATAGCCGATGTTGAGGAAAAAAACCACTGAGTTAGTGATGCTAAAACACCGCAACTAAGGTAAAATATTAAATATTTTACGTGACCTAAACGGTCTTCTACGTTGTTACCAAAAATCCACAAAAATAACATATTTCCGGCAATGTGGAGAAAGCCTGCGTGCAGGAATTGCGAGCTAATTAGCGTCGTCCATTCGGGAAATGGCGAAACTGGCAGAGACACCCGACACATATTGCTTAACTGGCAAGGAACTACCGCCCAAGAGTAGAAAAATTGCGTTAATTGGCGATCGCCCAAACTGAGTTCGTACAAAAATACTAATACGTTGGCAGCAATCAGCCCGAGGGTGACGTAGGGAGTGATAGTGGTGGGATTGTCATCGCGTAAGGGAACCACAGCTTTTTTTCCTCAACATCAAAATATAGGCAACACGATAACGCATTTATATCCAGGGTGTCTCCTATCTAGAGGAAGAAGTCAGTTGACAGTTGACAGTTGACAGTTGACAGTTGACAGTTGACAGTTGTCAGAAGGAAGAGGGACTTGGCTGCTGTTGCGTCCATCTTTGTCAATAAAAAGTGTTTTTAGTGAGGGGTTTGATGCGGACTAAAGTCCTCACTACAAACCTGACTAAAGTCCTCACTACAAACCTGGTTTGATGCGGACTAAAGTCCTCACTACAAACCTGAGAAACTTGATATTTTATGCTGCTATTTCTATGAAAACTCCTACACTTTCTACCGCCATTACGCTCACCGCACACAAAGCATAAATTCCCGTTCCTACGGTTACTTGTACGGTGTCTGCATTAATGATTTTGATGAGCTTCCAGCTATCGCCATTCTTTTGATAAAGCGTCCAAGAACGGATGTTTTTATCGGCGGGATTTTTCCACTGCAAAACATTGGTATTTCCTACTTTTTGTACTACCACTGATACTGGAGGGGCCGGTGGCTTGCCATTTTGCCAAGGCATGGCGGGAACGAGGGCGGGTTGTGCGTATGTAGTGGATTTGAAATTATCGTAGATTTGCTGGCGGTTTTCACTAAATGCTTTCATACTGAAGAAAACGTTGCCTAAAGCTAAGCTGTTTTTAGAGTTGCGCGTAATCTCAATTTGATTGTTGATTTCCTGCACCGTCCACTTATTGCCGTCCAGTTTTCCGAGGTTATTTCCTACATAAATATGTCGGTTTTGGGGGTTATTTTGTAGCCACCATTCCAGCAACATTGGATAGCTTTGAGCTGTTTGATCGATGCGCCAGTAAAGTTGAGGATTGAGATAATCTACCCAACCTGATTCTAACCATTTTTTGGCATCGGCATAGAGTGTTTCGTAGGCGTCTAAACCGCGACTTTGCGGTGGTTGTCCGGGCCGATAAATGCCGAAGGGACTGATGCCAAATTTTACGTTGGGTTTGACTGTTTTAATTCCTTGTCCGAGTCTTCTAACTAATTTGTTGACATTTTCGCGGCGCCAGTCTCCTAAACTCATTTTGCCGCCTCTGGAAATATAACTATTGTAAATCTTGCTGTCGGGAAATTCTTGTCCGTCAATGGGATAGGGATAGAAATAATCGTCGAAGTGAACGCCGTCTATATCGTAGCGCTTAACTACGTCTAAAATTACGTTGTAAGTCTTGTCTAAAACTAAATCAATTCCCGGATCCATCCACAAATCATCACCCCACGGATAAACGCATTCGGGATTGGTAACTGAGATGTGCGGGCGGACGTTGGGAGGGGTTTGAGTGGAAACTTTGGCGCGGTACGGATTGAACCAAGCGTGAACTTCGATGTTGCGTTTGTGGCTTTCTGTAACGGCAAATGTTAAAGGATCGTAGTAAGGTTGCGGTGGCTTTCCTTGAGTTCCTGTTAGCCACGCACTCCAAGGTTCTAATTCTGAGGCGTAAAGGGCGTCGCCCGCAGCTCGAATTTGGAGGATAATTGCATTGAAATTCATTTCTTGCAGCCTGTCCAGGATTTTCAGGAGTTCTGCTTTTTGCTGTTCTGTTGAGAGTTTGTTGCTGAACGGCCAGTCAATATTCCACACGGATGTTATCCAAACTCCGCGAAATTCTCGCTGGTGGTTGACGTAAACTTGGGGTCTGGGAACTTTGCTGAGAACTATAATATATTGATTGTATATTTGTGGTGCTCTTTTGAGATATACTAATGCTTGATAAACCCAGGCGACTACATCGGCTCTGGTGGCGTTTCCGGCGGGATTTAATAGGTTTAAGTTGGGGGCGTTGACGACTATTTCGGATTGGGTGGCTATGACGATCGCCTTTTTGGCATAATTAGGAATTTCTGTACTGTCTTGGTAGATGTTTGATAGAACCAGATTGCTTGTCGGTGCAGCGTTTGACCCAAATATGCCGCTGACTAAGGCAACTAATGCCTCCGCCCTGGTAATTAGGCTTTCGGGTTTAAACAGGTTGTCGGGATAGCCGGAGATAAATCCTCTTTTATATGCTGCTTGAATGGCTGTGGCGGCCCAGTGGGTGGAGGGAACGTCGATAAAGGGTATGTAGGGCCGTTTGTCGGGTACGGGAAAGGCTTTACTGACTATGGCGGCGAATTGGGCGCGGGTGAGGTTGCTGTTGGGGCGAAAAGTGCGATCGGGAAAACCGCTGATTACGGCCCTTTCTACTAAGCCGTCAATGAATATTTTTGCCCAATGATTTTGAATGTCGGAAAAGCGATTAGTGCTGGAAACCATAGTTTTATTTATAATCGGGAATTGGGAATTGGGAATGGGGAATTGGGCATTGGGAATGGGGCATTGGGGAGCGGTTATTAGTTATTAGTTATTAGTAGCAAGTCACAAATAACTAATAACTAATAACTAATACAACTATAATTGCTATAGCAACTGTCAACTGTCAACTGTCAACTGACTACAACAAACTGGCATTTTCGTACAGCAGCCGGATGATATTGATGATTTTTTGTCCGTATAAAGGATCGGAATTCCAGCGGCCTGCAAGTTCGTTGACGGTGGGGGCTACGCCGCGCTTGACAAAACGAAAACGCACGTTTTCTTTAACTAAAGGTTGGTTGATTGGTTCGTTACTGGCGTAAGCTTTTAAGTGCTGAATTTGCGCTCTAATTCCTGTTCTGGCATCGGGAAAGGAAATGCCGGAATTTGTGGGGCTGACAATTCCCATGTCGGCAAAGTTGAATTGTTCTGGTTTGACTGCACCGCCAAAGTTGAGATAGTTTGTTTCTAAACACATTTGGCAAAAAGCTACGTCGTGGTTGACGCCTTCTGCGGCTGCTTCTTGAACGTAAATTTGAGGTAGGTTGGGAAATATTACTAGGGCTTTGCTATTTGTTTTGGTGAGAAATACTGTGATTTGTTGGGCGGTAGTTAAACCGCGTCCCATGATTTTTCCTACGCCCGAGAGGATATCGCGGCGCGATCGCAGGGAGACTGATGTGGTTGCCTGATCCCAAGTTACGGAAATGTCGTTATCACGCAAATCGACAGCCCGCACGAATACTACTCCATTGTAGGTGATTCGGCGATCGGCTGCCTCTGGTTTAACATTGAGAACGTCTAGAACTTCGGAAGGAACAAAAGCATTTCCATTGACCAAAATGCCTTTGTCTTCGTGGGGCGCACCGTTGATTTGGATATTAATTAAAGGATAAACTGTAGGTTTTGGTGTCGGTGTCGGTGTCGGTGTCGGTGTCGGTGTCGGTAAGGGTTTTAAAGGAGTATTATTTAACCAAGCTTCAAGTCCGTCAGCGAGTCCGAGGGCGATATCACGGCGGCGATTTTGAAATACTTTCAAGTCATCAGGGCTGGTTATAAAACCGAGTTCAATTAGAATCGAAGGAATGTTGATGCGGCGGCAAAATCCGAGGCTGCCAACACCTGCTTCAGTATCTGGTTTAGCGCCGCGATTCGGTACTTCTGGACACCGACGTAAATAGCCATTTAACAGCAAATCCGCATCAGCTTTTCGGGTGGGGTTGCTACCAATATAAAATGCGCTAGCACCCCGAACTTGAGGATTAGAAAAAGCATCAGCGTGCATTTCTAATGCTACATCTCCCGGCTGGCAGCGGTTGTTTATCCAAGCGATAGTTTCTACTAAACTTAGAGTGTCGGGCACAGAGAAAGTTGTGATGCCTCGCTTCTGCAATTCGGCTACTACTAAATCCCGAGTTAGGATCATTTCCTGTGCTTCGGTTGCGCCAAATGCGATCGCCCCAGAATCGCGCACGCCGCCTTCAAACCCGCCGTGTCCGGCTGAAACAAAAATAGCACCCATTAAATAAAATCCTCAACCCTGCAATTATTTGAACTTCTGCTTTTCAGCTTGGGCTTTATTTTACCGCAAAGGCGTAGATTTTATAATTGCATAGCAAATTTGTAGTTGCGCCCTAGGTGGGGGTTTTCACCCCTGGGCGCAACTACAAACTTGTTAATCCGGGTGCAGGTTACCAGAAAGAATTGGTTGAAAGCCCCAAGTCTTTAAGGGAGAAATTACGATCGGACTATTCGTTACTCCAATCCTCTGACTTAAGGGTAGAGGTAGCTCTCAAACTGTCAACTGTCAACTGTCAACTGTCAACTGTCAACTGTTTACATCTTGACAGCGGGGCTAGTCGAAGGTTTTGGCGCTTTAATTTCTTGGGAAGCTGCGCGGGCGCGGAAGAGTTTAGCCACGACTTGCTCGCACTTGGACAAATCCGCTTCTATCTGTGTAAAGATGTCAGTTGATACCGGATCTGTGAACTTCGCTCGCAGGTTGTTGATATCGACAACACCTGTTTGCAAATCGCCGAGAGTGCTCCGCAGCAAGAAGGTTTCATCGGTTCCTTGCATTGAGGCTTTTAATTTAGCGTATTTGTCAGCAATTTGGGCGGGAATTGACGGTTTTTCGCCGAAATCGTTGAGCCGGTTTTCGAGAGCGAGGATGTGTTTCTGTTTATTTTGGATCGTGTCCGTCAGGAGCGATCGCAAATCGGCATCTCCGGTTTTTTCCGCATAATTCTGAAACGCTTCGCAAGCATAGCGTTCCCCTGCGAGGGCGGTATTCAAACCTTTCACAATGTCCGCTTGTGTCGAGCCGCCCCAACCATTAGCTAGTTTCCACCATTCTGCACTCGCGTCAGTTTCTTCGGGCAAACCTACTGCTTTACCGCCGTAACCGAGGCGCGCTAGAATAGCGGTGGTAAATATTCCTAAATCTCCCGGTTGGCGGGAAGTAATCAAGTTACCGTCAACTACTAAAGGTTCGTTGATGTAGTTAGCTCCGGCATTAATCATGTCTGTTTTAATTGCCAAGAAACCAGTCGCATTTTTGCCTTTGAGCGCGTCGGCTTCAATCAAAAGTTGCGGGCCGTGACAAACAGCAGCGACTATTTTTCCTTGTTCCATCGCTTCTTTGACAAACCGCACTGTATTGGGATTTGTCCGCATAGTATCGGGAGCCATACCGCCGGGAATTACGACTGCATCGAATTCTTCTGCTAATGATTCAGTGGTAGTTCCGTCAGCTTGCTGGGCGACTTTACCATTTTTTCCTGCATACTTTTCGTTTGTCCGCGAACCGAGGACAACTACGTCAAATCCTGCTTGTTTTAAGCCGTTGTAAGGAACCAGAAATTCTGAATCTTCAACTCCATTTTCGATTAGTATGGCAACTCGTTTGCTTTTGGCTCCGTTATCTGCTGTCATAACCAGTTTCCCTTAAGCTATCTTTTTATCTAAACATAAATCACCTCTCGTTTTTTGAGCATCTGGCTAAAGTGATAAATTAGTTATTCTTAAAAGCTGTTAAGGTGAGTCTTTAGAGCTATTTTATAGTAGAGCAACATTATCAACTGTCAACGAAGAGGGCGGGCACGGGGGCACCGCCCCTACAACTGTTAATGCACGTAAGAGGCTCCGTTAATGTCGATCGTGGTTCCGGTAGCGTGGGCAGCCAAACCCGATGCTAGAAAGGCGATTACGTTGGCAACATCTTGAGGAGGGGCGATTTTGCCGATCGGGATATCGCGCACAATTTGTGCTTCACCGCACTCCCGAATAAACTTATCCGACATTTCCGTACTCACAAATCCCGGCGCCACAGTAAAAGCCAAAATATTATCAGCAGCGAATCCTCTAGCAATACTGCGAGTCAAAGAAACAATCGCACCTTTTGATGCAGCATAGTGCAAATAATTCGGGTCATCGCCGCGAAAAGCAGCGCGACTTGCTATATTAATAATTGTACCAACCTTGCGAGTTTTAAAATGCAAAATTGCTTCCCGGCACAAATCGGCAACCGCAACTAAATTAACTTGTAGAGTTTGCTGCCAAGCCGACGACCAAATATCGAAATCGTCCTCAATACCCGCTGACTGCATAATCCCAGCATTATTAACTATAATATCAATATGACCGCGCCACTTTACAGCATCTTGCCACAAAAGAGAGGCCGCATTTGGTAACATCAAATCTGCTGCTAATAAAAAACAGCGATCGCCCGCCACACTTGCTGCTACCGATTCCGCCGCTTCCTGACTGCGACAGTAATGCAAAATTACCTCAGCCCCAGCATTAACAAGAGTCTGCACCGTCACTGCACCAATCCCTTGCGAGCCGCCCGTCACTAAAATTACCTTTCCAGTTAAATCAATCATTTCTCTCTCTTTTTTCTCTTTCTCTGCGCCCTCTGCGCCCTCTGCGGTAAAAAACAATAAATCCCATTCACAAGCGAATAGAATTTGCTATATGATAATTGTACATGATTAAATGTCCTCTTAAAAATAGAACGATAATTTTTCTCTCTTTCTTCTCTTTCTCTGCGCCCTCTGCGCCCTCTGCGGTAAAAAAAAATAAATCCGATTCACAAGCGAATAGAATTTGCCATAGGATAATTGTACAGGATGAAATGTTCTCTTAAAAATAAACCTAAAAAATCGCCATGAAAGCAGTTGTATTCGATCGCCACGGCAGCGTTGACGTATTGCAGTACCGAGAAGTAGAAAAGCCGATCGCCAAAACAAACGAATTGCTAGTCAGAGTTCGTGCTAGCAGCGTCAATCCCGTAGACTGGAAAATCCGGCAAGGACACCTGCAACTACTCACAGGATTTAACTTTCCTCGAATTGTCGGTTCCGACATCTCGGGAGTTGTCGTAGAAATCGGCTCGGAAGTGACTAGATTTCAACCCGGAGACGAAGTTTATACATTTTTAAATCCAATCGCTGGCGGTGCTTGTGCCGAATACGCTATCGTGCCAGAATCGAGTGCCGCCTTTAAACCTCACAACATCACCCATGTCGAAGCAGCAGCAGTACCCATCGCAGGTTTAACGGCTTTGCAAGCGTTGAGAGATTTGGGTGAAATTAAAGCAGGATACAAAGTATTGATTAACGGTGCTTCCGGCGGAGTTGGGATTTTTGCGGTGCAAGTTGCTAAAGCAATGAATGCGGAAGTAACGGGAGTTTGCAGCGCCAAGAATAGAGAATTTGTCAAGGGTTTGGGAGCAGATTTTGTTGTCGATTATGCAGAAATTGATTTTACTCAACAGCGCGAAAAGTATGATATAATTTTGGATGCTGTGGCGACAAAAACATTTGCTGAATGCGAAAACGTGCTGCAAGCCGAGGGAGTTTATATCTCGACTTTGCCGAGTTTCGACAACCTCGCACCGATGTTGACGAGCTGGTTTATTCCTGGTAAAAAAGCTAAATTGATTGTCGCCAATGCCAATCCGAGTGACTTGGAGATTTTGCGGGAGTTGATCGAATCCGATAAAGTAGAGCCGATTGTCGATCGCACTTACAGCTTACCAGAAGTGGCGGCCGCCCACGGTTATAGCGAAACCGGCCGTGCTGTCGGCAAAATTGCGATCGGCATTGAAGAAGTCAGTTGACAGTTGACAGTTGACAGTTGACAGTTGACAATTGGTAGGGGTGGTGCCCCCGTGTCCGCCCTCTCTGAGTTGACAGTTAATAGTTAATAGTTAATAGTTACCAATTACAATTACCAATTAACAAATCTAAAATTGCCCCATTACCACAAAGAATTGGTTGAAATCCCCAAGTCTTTGATGGAGAAATTAAGCTCGGACTATTCATTACTCCAATCCTCTTCCTTCTAGGTAGAGGTCGCTCTCAAACTGTCAACTGTCAACTGTCAACTGTCAACTGTTGAAAGATTCCCCATTACCAATTCCCCATTCCCTATGACTGTGCCCTCAGACTTGGAGACATCCGAACAAGATTCCGACAACAACCTGGAACAAGTTAGCGCCGAAAATAGCATTGAACCAGTCGCCGATGATTTGATGGCTGTCAACAACTTAAAAGGTGCAGAAGTTAGCCCGGAAAATATTCCACCAGCCGCTGATGATTCTATGGGTGTGAGTAACCTAGAAGGTGCAGAAGTTAACCCAGAAAATAGCATCTCAACAATCGTCGATGATTCTGTAGGTGTAAGTAACTTAGAATCTGAAGAAGTTACTTCGGAAAATATCATTGCACCAGTCGCCGACGATTTGACGGATGTCAGCAACTTAGAATCTGAAGAAGTTACTTCGGAAAATATCATTGCACCAGTCGCCGACGATTTGACGGATGTAAGTAACTTAGAATACGAAGAAATTAACCCAGAAAATAATATTGCACCAGTCTCTGACGATTTCACAGATGTCAGCAACTTAGAAACTGAAGAAGTCAACCCGGAAAATAGTATTGCACCAGTCTCTGACGATTTCACAGATGTCAGCAACTTAGAAACTGAAGAAGTCAACCCGGAAAATAACATTGCATCAATCGCCGACAGTTTTCTGGGTTCCCGCAACCTCGAAGACGAATATCTCGACGAACTTCCCGACGAAGTTGAGATGTCTTTGTTCGACCATTTAGAAGAATTGCGACAGCGACTTTTCTACTCGCTAATTGCCGTAGCAGTCGGTGTAGTTGGTTGTTTTTTAACTGTTAAACCCATCGTACAATTGCTAGAAGTACCCGCCGGGCCTGTCAAATTTCTACAACTAGCTCCCGGCGAGTATTTCTTTGTTTCTATCGAAGTAGCTGGGTACAGCGGTTTGCTGATTGCAAGTCCGTTTATTTTTTACCAAATAGCGCTATTTGTGCTACCGGGTTTGACTCGCAAAGAACGCAAGTTGCTCGGGCCAGTGTTTTTGGGTTCTAGTTTCCTCTTCTTGGGCGGGCTGGTATTTGCTTACATCGCTTTGATTCCAGCGGCGCTGAACTTCTTTGTTACCTACGGGGCGGATGTTGTAGAGCAGTTGTGGTCGATCGACAAATACTTTAAATTTGTACTGTTGTTAATGTTCAGCACGGGTTTAGCTTTTCAAATCCCAATTGTCCAAGTATTGCTCGGCGTTTTGGGAATAGTTTCTTCTAGCAAAATGCTATCTGGCTGGCGTTATGTAGTCTTGGGGGCGGCGGTTTTGGGTGCTGTTTTAACGCCTTCTACTGACCCTTTGACGCAAAGTCTTTTGGGGGGTGCGGTGCTGGCTCTTTACTTTGGTGGCGTCGGTTTGGTGAAGCTTTTGGGGCGTTAAACAGTTGATAGTTGACAGTTGACAGTTGACAGTTGACAGGTGACAGCGAAGTGATAAGAACCGAGATTTAAACTCCGTTCTTATCACAATCTGCCTTGATGCTGGGGCTTCAAACCCCTGCTATTCGGTGAGACTTAGGAAGAGTAAGTAATAGACAAGATTCTAAAAATAACTGGGACAGGCATCTTGACTGTCCCACAACTTTCTTTCGATCGCCTATCTTGATTTACCAGTGCGATCGTCAGAATGTAAAATAAACACGGTCGAGTTATAAATCCTTAAAAAAATGCGAGAACTTTACCCGCCCAGACAACCCTATAACGAAGGACAACTCAAAGTTTCTGACATCCATACCATTCATTTTGAAGAGTCGGGCAACCCAGAGGGAAAACCTATTGTATTGCTACACGGTGGGCCAGGAGGTGGATGTCCGCCTTTTTACCGACAATATTTTGACCCAAAAAAATGGCGTTTGGTGATGTTTGACCAACGCGGATGCGGTAAAAGTAAACCTCATGCAGAATTGCAAGAAAATACAACTTGGGATTTAGTCAACGATATTGAGAAACTTCGAGAATATTTAAATATTCAGCAATGGGTTGTTTTTGGTGGTAGCTGGGGAAGCACTCTATCTTTAGCTTACAGTCAAACCCATCCTGACCGTTGTAACGGTTTAATCTTGCGCGGCATTTTTATGCTGAGACAAAAAGAAATTCGCTGGTTTTATCAAGAAGGAGCAAGTTATATTTTCCCGGATGCTTGGGAAGAATATGTTAAACCTATCCCCATAAATGAAAGGGACGATTTGCTAACAGCTTATTACCAGCGCTTGACGAGTCCAGATCCTCACATTAGATTAGAAGCGGCTCGTGCTTGGTCAATTTGGGAAGGGAGTACGAGTAGATTATTTCCCGATTTAGATGTCAAGCAAAGCTTTGGAATTGATGCTTTTGCCGAGGCGTTTGCCAGAATTGAGTGCCATTATTTTATCAACAAGGGATTTATAGACCCGGAAGATAAATTGCTTTTAAATATCGATCGCATCCGCAAGATTCCGGCGGTTATCGTTCAGGGAAGATATGATGTTGTTTGCCCGATGATCTCGGCGTGGGAACTGCATCGTGCTTGGCCTGAAGCTGAGTTCATTGTAGTTGCCGATGCCGGACATTCGATGAGCGAACCGGGAATTCGTACCTGTTTAATGGAGGCAACAGATAAGTTTGCAGACTGGTAGTCATCCAAATTGCTAATGGTGAATTGCTGATTTTTAATTAGTCCTATAAAGATTTTATATCAAATCTGGTAGCATCAGAATTATTCAACTCCCCCTTCTCTCTCTGTGTGCTCTGTGTTCTCTGCGGTTAAATCATTCCCATGGAACCGGAAACAATATTATGCGTGAAAATGATTTTTTGGTGAGTATTAGACGATCGCTCAATTTGAAGATTTATAAAAAATATAGAGGTGCGATCGCGCGCGCCTCTATATTTTAGTAAAAGTTAAAATTCCACACCAAAGTTTTGTCAAAACTTTGCCTACATTCGGAACTGTTCTACTTCAGGCGTGTAGCCGATCGGCAAAATGTAATCGAGATTCTCGTGGGGACGAGCAATTATGTGATACGATAGCAACTTTCCGCCATCGACCTTTTTAACTGATTCAATTCCAGCAGCAACGGCTGCTTGCACTTCAGAGATATCTCCTCGAACTATAATTGTCCAGTAAGCACGGGTTATTTTTTCATAGCGCACTAAAGTAACTCGGGCTGCTTTCACCATTGAGTCTGCAACTTCTACGGCAGCGGGAAATCCTAAGACTTCAACCATTCCAACTGCAACACCCATTACAACATTCTCCTAAGTTTCACAAGATATCTGAGACTCATTGTATGTGAAAGTGTTGACAGAAATTGGTTCGGATGATTTTGGTCAGCGAGAAACCCCACCGCCCCAAATTTTCACAGCCCCACAGCCTCCTGTGGCATTTCAATCCTGCTGCCTGGCGCCCAGGAAAGCCCGCTACATCATAAGTTTGAATCAAAAAACTGCGAAAATTAGCTGCGCCACAGCGACGGTTCCTCGCCGCCCCCACGCTGGCTGACAAATTCGCCTGACGATTTTTGGGACTTTCAACTTAAAAAATCCAGCCCCGCCCAGACACAAAACTTTACAAGCGACGAGATGGGCGATCGCTCGCTATGATTTCCTTTGCAGCTTTCCCGATCGCACTCCGGTATGATTCGGATGTCACCGTATTTTATATGACTGAGGACTAAAGACTAAGGACTGATGACTGATGGCTCAAAACTCATCAAGCAACCACTCCGAGGCTCTTTCGCCCAAATCCAGGGGAACGCTGACAGCTTTGCCCAAGCGCGGGCGATCGCGAGTAGTGACAATATATTCTCTCACCTGTTCGGTGCTGCCCCAGCCGTTGAGGTAATTGGCCACCGCGTCCAAATGCTCGAAATAATCAGCCTCCGTCATCGGAAAAGACACCTGTTCCAAATATTTCCACATCACCTGCACAAAAATCTTGCCTCGCGTTCGCCGCAATCTGATATCGTAAGACTTTCCCCATTTTTGTAGGAGTAGCTGGTGTAAATCCTTGCCCGTCATGGTTGCTCCTGAGTGAATCTGTTAAACAATAAAAGACAAAGTTCAAAAAATGTAATAATACTCTAATAAAGGCTGGAAGGCGCATTCTTAAAAGGAATTTTCGCTGCCTCAAATTTGTGCGAGCAGATTAGCACTCCTAGTCCGAGTTGTCTGCACGTACAAGTTGGCTCACAAACAAACGTAACTTAAAACCGTAAAGGCAGGTCATGGCTCAAACTTCTGCTGGAAATCCCGATGTTCCCGATATGGGGCGTCGCCAATTTATGAATTTGCTGACGTTCGGTACAGTCACAGGTGTGGCACTGGGCGCGCTTTATCCCGTTGTTCAATACTTTGTTCCTCCGTCGAGTGGGGCTGTTGGTGGTGGTGTCACAGCTAAAGATGCCTTGGGTAACGACATCATCGTTAGCGAATATTTGACTTCGCACCCTGCGGGCGATCGCACTTTGGCCCAAGGCCTCAAAGGCGACCCCACCTATCTAGTGGTCGAAAAAGACCTAACTATCGCTGAATACGGCATCAATGCAGTCTGCACTCACTTGGGTTGCGTCGTGCCTTGGAATGCTAGCGAAAACAAGTTTATGTGTCCTTGCCACGGTTCTCAATACAACAGTGAGGGCAAAGTGGTACGGGGCCCCGCACCTTTGTCTTTGGCCTTGGCCCACGCCACTGTCGCAGATGACAAGGTAGCTTTTACCCCTTGGAAAGAAACAGATTTCCGTACCGGCGAAGAACCGTGGTGGTCTTAGTTTTTAGTTAGTAGTTAGTTGTTAGTGGTTAGTGGTTAGCAGTTGTTAGTTAGTAGTTAGTAGTTAGTAGTTAGTGGTTAGTAGTTTTTAATAGCAAATAACCAATAGCAAATAACCAATAGCAAATAACCAATAGCAAACAACCAATAGCAAATAACAAATAACAAATAACCAATAACAAATAACCAATGACCAATGACCAATGACTAAATTGTCTGAACCTTTGAGATTGAATACTCTGATGTCACAAATTAACTTATCTGCGGTATTTCGCCGCAGTGCCAGGACGATCGCCAAAACTGCCTTAATTGCGATCGCCGCCGCCGGATTTTTTCTCAGTAGCGACATCGCACTTCCCCAAGCAGCATTCGCTTACCCTTTCTGGGCCCAGCAAACAGCACCCGCTACTCCCCGCGAAGCTACAGGGCGCATTGTTTGCG
Organism: Microcoleus sp. CAWBG58; assembly: GCF_020883045.1. Taxonomy (NCBI): domain Bacteria; kingdom Bacillati; phylum Cyanobacteriota; class Cyanophyceae; order Oscillatoriales; family Microcoleaceae; genus Microcoleus; species Microcoleus sp. CAWBG58. The sequence goes on from NZ_JAHRFA010000028.1 coordinate 64,198, forward strand.
CTAACTGCCACCTCGGTGCCAAACCGACTGAAGTAGAAGTCCCCCAATCTGTTTTACCAGACACAGTTTTTGAAGCTGTGGTCAAAGTTCCTTACGATCAAAGCGTGCAACAAGTTACCGGCGACGGTACCAAAGGCGGCTTGAATGTAGGTGCAGTTGTCATGTTACCCGAAGGTTTCAAGATTGCTCCCGCTGACAGAATTCCCGAAGAAATGAAGGAAAAAGTCGGCGATCTTTACTTCCAACCTTACAGCGAAACCCAAGAAAACGTTGTTTTAGTGGGCCCGCTGCCTGGTGAACAATACAAAGAATTGGTATTCCCAGTTTTGTCGCCAAACCCCGCAACTGACAAGTCAGTTCACTACGGCAAATATCTAATTTATGTCGGCGGAAACCGCGGTCGCGGTCAGGTTTATCCTACTGGCGCCAAGAGCAACAATACTGTTTATAATGCCTCAGTAGCTGGCACTATTTCTAAAATTGCTCAACCCGAAGATGGCGGTTATGAAGTGACAATTCAACCAGCAGAAGGTGCAGCGGTTGTTGATACAATTCCCCCAGGCCCAGAACTGATTGTTACTGAAGGACAAACTGTTGCAGCCGGCGAAGTTTTGACAAACAATCCTAATGTAGGCGGTTTCGGTCAAAAAGATGTAGAAATTGTGCTGCAAAGTGCAAATCGAGTTACAGGATTGATGGCTTTCGTAGCTTTGACTATGTTGGCTCAAATTATGCTGGTTCTCAAGAAGAAACAGGTGGAAAAAGTTCAAGCTGCTGAAATGAATTTCTAAAGCAGGACTTTCATGAGTTGGGTAAAGTACTCAGTTATTAGTGTCAACAAATACGTCTTGTGTAGTGCGAGACTGCTGCCTTACTATTAAGCCTAGATCCCCCCTAACCCCCCTTAAGAAGGGGGGAACAAGAGTATTCTTAAAGTCCCCCTTTTTAAGGGGGATTTAGGGGGATCGAGACTTAGATACAAACCTGAGATATAAAAGGTTTTAGGCAATTGTTGAGACTAATGGTGCTTTGTGCGTACCCAACTATTAAGTAAGTAAGGCGGGGAATACCCGCCTTATTCTTTGATAAATAAGAAGTAAAATAATGCCAATTGATGAGAAAACAATTCAAGTAGGATCGCTGGAATGGTTTTATCGGGAAGCAAATCCGGTAAACGAAAGTGATAAATCTCCTGTGTTGCTGCTGCACGGTATACCGTCCCAAAGCTTTACCTGGAGTGCGATTATGCCAGATTTGGCGGCCCAGGGATTTCGATCGATAGCGCCGGATTGGGTGGGCTACGGGCGATCGACAAAACCAGACAAACGCGACTTTGCTTATACTCCCGATGCCTTTGCAGACGCCCTTGCAGGCTTTATTCAAACCTTAGAATTAGACAGAGTTTCCCTAGTCGTCCAAGGATTTTTAGCATCTGTCGGCATCCAATACGCTTTACGAAATCCCGATAAAATCGATCGTTTAGTAGTCATAAATACACCAATTTCAGCAGATATCAAATTGCCTTGGAAAATGCAGCAGTTGGGACTGCCATTTATTGGTGATATGCTGACGCAAGACCCACTTTTGATAGACAGAACCCTCGAAGGCGGAAGTCGCATCAGGGTATTAGACAAGGATTTAGATGTTTACCGGCGCCCGTTTTTGAAGAGTTCGGATGCAGGGCGATCGCTAATGAACACCATCCGCAACATTCAACTGCCAAAGTCAATGGCAGAAATTGAATCCGGCTTACAAGGATGGACAAGCCCAACCTTATTTGTATGGGGTTTAACCGATCCTTGGCTGAGTGTTGAACCAGCTAAAAAATTAGTCACTTCCATGAAAAGTGCCGAGTTAGTCACCTTAGAAGAAGTCTCCCATTATCCTCAAGAACATTGGTCAGAAAAAGTTGGCGGTGCTCTGATAACTTTTCTGCGCCAAAAGGAGGTAAAATAATATTTTGTACATAACTCTCGGTGCAAAGTAGGGGCGGTGTCTCGGTGCCGGCCCGCAACGAGAAATCTAAAATCTAAAGTCTAAAATCGCTGTCAGGAACTCAGAGGCTCAAGCCACTGAGCTTGTAAGAAATTGCAAGCTGTTCTGACCAGACCCCTCCTAGGAGGAGACGTTATTTAGGTCACGACACCGGAGAATGCGACGCCAGTTTTCCGCTCTGTCATCTGCGATTAAACAGTTTTAAAGTCACTGAAACAGTGTCGCAGGTCTAACAAGCCTTTATAACCAGGTCAAGGCGAACATTACCCCGGAAGGGAGGCTCCATCAGGAGCAAACATTATGCGATCGCTGGTTGCAACATTTGAGATGGTAATTGTCCCATCGAAAGTACATTACAAAAGTACACCGGACTCTTGCAACTCCAAGGCAGTAATGGAAAGATTCAAGGCGATTGAAATCGCCGGGTCGTTTTCCTCTCAGGTCTTTCATACTCTGAGTTTACCACTTACCGTATTGTTTTTATGACTCGTCCCCGTTCCTTTTTTGCCTTGATGATGGCATTTTTGATGGCATTTCTGGTTAGTTGCAGCAGTGTCGAAGCAAAAGTTCCCACGACTTACACAGCAGCCCAGATCCAACAGATTCAGCGCTATGTTCCTACTCTGACAGAGTTCCGATCGCGCATGGACAACCTAGGAACCCTAATTCAGAAAAAAAATTGGATTGATGCCAAAACTTACATTCACGGGCCTCTCGGCGAATTGCGCGCCACGATGAAAACCGTGTCGGGCAGTTTGTTGCCGAAATCTCAACAGCAAGCTATGGATTTGACCAAGAGTTTGTTTGCTGATTTGGTAGAGATTGATAACGCTGCTAAAATGGCTGACAATGCCAAAATCACCGCTAGTTATAGCAAAGCTGTGAAGGATTTCGATACTTTCTTGCAGCTACTTCCTAAAGCCTAATAGCTTGAGGAAGTAGTTATTGTAGGGTGCGTCAGGGCTGAAGGTTTGGAACACAGACGAAGAACTTTCTCCCTGATACCAATTTTTGATGAGACCCCGTAGAATTCCGAAATCCGATCCCCCCTAACCCCCCTTAATAAGGGGGGGACAAGATTCCGATCGAAGTCCCCGCAACGATGCGGGGGATTTAGGGGGATCGGGATATATGCAACTTCACATTAAATTGGTATGACGCACCCTACTGCTAAAATATAAAATCTAAAATTTAATTGAATGATTCGCGTTGCAATTATTGGTTGCGGTATTGTTGGGGCTTCGATCGCGTTTGAATTAAGTAAATTTCCCGAATTAAAAGTCACTGTATTCGACAAACAGCCCCCAGCCCAAGCTTCTACAGGTGCAGCCCTCGGTGTTTTGATGGGAGTAATCAGCCACAAAACTAAGGGCAGAAATTGGCATTTAAGGGAAACCAGCCTTCAGTATTACGAAACTTTGATTCCTGAATTGGAAGCAGCTACGGGACGGAAAATTCCATTTAACAAACAGGGAATTTTGCTGCTGTGTTCGGAAGGAGAGGATTTAAGTAAGTGGAAAAAGCTAGCAGCAACTCGCAAGTCTCAAGGTTGGAAATTAGAACTTTGGGAGGTGGAACGAGTGCGCGAGTTTTGTCCTCATCTTGATTTAAATCATAACATAATTGCTGGGATTTATTCGCCTCAAGACCGGCAAGTCGATCCGATCGCACTAACTTTGGCTTTGGTGGATGCTGCTACACAAAATAAAGTGATTTTTGAGTTTGGGGTGGAAGTTGCAGGGGCCCAAATGGCTGATAGTGGCAAGTTCGATCGACTAATTGTATCTGCTGGTTTAGGTTCCGCTGCTGTCACTGCATCGCTAAATCAATTGGTGGACATTCGCCCGGTGTTGGGACAAGCCCTGCATTTGCGGTCAAAAAATCCCTTAGGAAACCCAGATTTTGCGCCAGTAATTACCTGCGATGACGTTCACATTGTACCTTTGGCAAATCAAGAATGTTGGGTAGGGGCGACGGTGGAGTTTCCCGAAAACGGCGGGGAAGTGCAGGCGAATGCTGATATGTTGGATGAAGTGATGGCAAGGGCGATCGCACTTTGTCCGGCCTTAGCCGAGGCCCAAATCATCCGAAAATGGTCGGGATTGCGCCCGCGCCCCGAAGGACGCCCAGCCCCAATTATCGAAGCGCTTCCCAGTAACAGCAAGGTTTTGATAGCTAGCGGCCACTACCGCAACGGTGTTCTGCTGGCCCCTGCAACCGCGCGATCGATCCGAGAGATGATTTTGCAATAATTAACAAATGTTAATATAATCAATAAAGTGGTTGAAACCGCGTCAACACGAGACTTTACCCGAGGAGTGCGGGTTGAAGACTAGGTAATTGAAATTACGTTATCTTCTTGAGTCCGCGGAGGCGGACATTGTTTGTCTAGGCGCGGTTTCAACCGCCGTCTTATCTTACATCTAAAAATGTCCGAAAACCCCTTAGGAAAGCCACGAATTTTGTGGCGAGTAATCTTGCTATCTGGAGTCAGCTTGCTGCTATATTACGGCTGGTACAAATGGATTATTCAAGAAGAATTGCGGACTTATAACGGCAAGGGTTGGTCGGGGACACTTTGCTTGTTGCCCTTTGTTTTAGGAGTAGCCATCCCCCAAGCTTTGCGAATATTCGACCCCGACGTTCCCGGATGGTTTGGTTGGTTTTCCTTCGTAGGAATTGCTTGGATTTACATCGTGCAGTTCAAACTTTACAACACAGTTAACGAATTGTACCGCCAAGAAGGAATTAAAGAACCGCTAACTGTTTGGTGGATGTTTGTACCTGGTTTAAATTTAATTGTCGGCTTGCGGCAAATTCATTTCTTAAGCCAGTTTTGGGCAAAAAAACAGGGAATTGAAGTCAAGGATAACTTAGCCGAAAGCCTTCCTTTTCTGTCAGCTAACGCTTGAGGTAAAACTTTTCACACCGATATCATAGGTTTGTAGTGAGGACTTCAGTCATTTCCATTTACACAGGTTTGTAGTGAGGACTTCAGTCCTTTCCAGGTTTGTAGTGAGGACTTCAGTCCTTTCCAGGTTTGTAGTGAGGACTTCAGTCCTTTCCAGGTTTGTAGTGAGGACTTCAGTCCTTTCCAGGTTTGTAGTGAGGACTTCAGTCCTTTCCTTGTACAGCAGAATAATGATTTTCCGAGTGTAGTGCGATCGTCCTCCCTCGCATGAAAGTGTGGCATCATCAGCCCTTTCTCCATGTTTGAGTCAATCAGGACTAAAGTCCTCACTACGAACCTGTTAATCAGGACTTTAGTCCTCACTACGAACCTGTTAATCAGGACTTTAGTCCTCACTACGAACCTGTTAATCAGGACTTTAGTCCTCACTACGAACCTGAGTTAATTAGGACTTTAGTCCTCACTACGAACCTTTGAATCAGGACTTTAGTCCTCACTACGAACCTGAGTTAATTAGGACTTTAGTCCTCACTACGAACCTGAGTTAATTAGGACTAAAGTCCTCACTACGAACCTGAGTTAATTAGGACTAAAGTCCTCACTACGAACCTTTGAATCAGCAAAACCGATTCGGTAAATTAGCAAGAATCAGTTTAAGTTCCGGTTCATTAACCCGCTTAATTGCTTTCGGAATACTTACCCACTGTCGCTTTCTACAGCTAGCTTCCGGCCATTTTTCCAGAACAGTTTGTACTTGCAGTAAAAATACTTCTACCTGACAAATATAGCCAGACTTTTGGTACTCGTAAGTTCCCAGCAAATCCGGGAACACCTTACCCAACAAACCTGCTTCTTCCCAAGCTTCCTTAGCAGCAGAATCTTGAGGAGTCATGTCAGGTTCAATTAACCCTTTAGGAATCACCCAACGCTTACCCGTTGAAGAAGTGATCACCATTACTTCAATTTGTCCGTTTTGAATGCGGTAGGGAATGACAGCCGATTGTTCTACCAATACAATAGTTCTTGTACTCATGATTTATGCAATCTTTAGGGTGCAAAGGCTGCTTCAACTTGATTGAAAGTTGAAGATTCAAAATAAAAATGTTGATACACCCTGATTATCTATTAGAACTTACCCACCGATACAGCAAAATCAGTTCCTTTTATGAAAAATAATTGCTGAAAGCTATTTTTTCATAAAAAAAGCCAGGTTTATTTATTGAGTCGGATTGCTTAAGTTCTATTTGCGATCTCTCAGTCGAGACAATAACTAAGTCAGAAATAGAAATATGTAGGATTTTACCTTTGCTTAAAATACCAAACTTCAAGGCAATACAGCTAAAAAATAAGATTATTTTAATAACAGGGCGATCGCCAATCGCAACTTTAAATGCACCCAACCCAACTAACGGCGTTTCCAGAGTTTTGCCAAATTTATCCACAAAATAGATGGCTGCTATTGAACTGGCAGAATGTCTTCCAGGATACCTAATGTTAGAATTATTGTAATTGTTAGCTGGTAGGGTGCGTCGCCCGAAACAATCCTCGATCGTAGCAACAATCTCATAGCGACGCACCTTACTACAATATTTTTTGTCAGATTTAGCTTGCTACTGGGGCGGTGCGTGACTGTACACATTTGGCTGGTTTCGATTTAACGATTTATCGCCGTCACACACCCTACAATTAGCTCGTAGGGTGTGTCGCCCGAAACAATCCTCGATCGCAGCGACAATCTCATAGCGACGCACCTTACAAATCATCGGACTTCTAGGTAGAGGTCGCTATCAAACTATCAACTGTCAACTGTCAACTGTCAACTGTTGAACTAATCTTTCTTCGCCTTAGCCTCCAGATTTTCCATCCTACTCTTCAAATCTTGATTGTCCTTTTTCACCTGATCTAACTCCTCGCGCAACTGCTTCACCGCTGCATCAGAACCAGCATTTTTCTGCACTCTTTGCACAGCTTCATCAGCCATCATGCGGACGCGGCCATCAGGAGTTTGGTCAGCTAAAGAACGCAAAATTCTGATAGCTTTGCGAGTTTCCATCTGTCCCAAACCGACAACAACAGATACTTGAGTCAAGAAAAAAGTCTCTTTAGAAAGTTCCGCCAATCGGTGCAAAATGCGTTCCAAATTGAGCTTAGTTTGACCTGTCGAAATTGTCCCCAAAGAGCGAATTGCAGCCAAGCGCAAAGCTTGCGGAGTACCAATGGCTGTGTATTTCAAAATCAGGTTTAGCGCATCTTCAGAAGTTTTCATTTGTGCCAAACCGGAAATAGCACCCGATCGCACAACCTCATTCCAGCCCTCGCGCTCTTTCAAAACCAATTTTAACTCTTTGAGTACCTGTTCGTCCGTGGGTTTTTCATCGGGGTTAGCCCCTGCGATCGCACCCATCGCACTCGCTGCGGCCGCTTCTACATAATAGCTGTCATCGCCTTTTTCAACGATCGACCTCAGCGCCTTATAAGTCTCGTGAGTCTTAATTTTACCTAACGCATTCACCACCGCACGGCGCACCCGAGCATCTTTATCCTTCAAACCAGTTACTAAACCATCAAAAGCTTGGTCGAGTTTAATCTCAACCAACTGACCGGCAACTTCCGCCCTCACAGCCCAAAACGGCTCTTTTTTGAGAACTTCTGACAGCGCTTTCACAGCTTCCAAGCCTCCCTTTTTCGCCAAAGCGTGGGCGGCGTAAATCCTAGAAACCGGGTCTGGATCGAACTGTAACTGAGCTTTGAGTTCGGCAACTCCATACTCTAGAGCAACTGTTTTTAGGTATTTATTGCCGACATCAAAACTGATATATGCGGGCTTCTCTTCTAGGGGGAAATAGAAACTTTGCTCGCGTTCGTGAACTCGAACCGTGAAAGTTTTTATATTAGCAGCATTTCGCTCATCTGCATCTTTTTCCGGTTTGTAACCGAAGCCGATCGGAATTTTGAGGTCAAAGACATCTTTGCTGTTACCGTTGCCATTTTTGTTGTCTTTTACCTGAGTTTGGGTAATAGTAACTTTGGCTAATTTGCTGTCGCCGTCCCAGGAATAAGCAACTTTGTAATCTGGATGGCCGCCGCGATAAACGTACTGGTCAAACAGGAACATGAGATTGCGACCAGTGGCTTTTTCGATCGCCCTTAGCAAATCGATCGTTTCGACAGTCTGGTGAGCGTTATCGCGCACAAAAGTTTGAATTGCCTTGTAAAATAGTTCGTCGCCCAACTCAGCGCGAATCATGTGATACACGCAAGCGCCTTTTTCGTACAAATGGCGATCGTACAATTCAATCGCTTCGCGGTAAACGTGAGTCACCATCGGCCGGCGGTAGCGGGCGCTGTCTTCAGCTAAATAGTTGCGGGCTTCACCTAACATATAATAAGCCGCATCTTCTTTGCCGTATTCTTTGTCAGTCCACAACACCTCACAATAGGAAGCCATGCCTTCTTTGATCCAAGCATGAGACCAATGTTTAATTACTACTAAATCGCCGAACCATTGGTGAGCTAATTCGTGGGCGACTAAGCTTTCTGTACCGCGATTGTCGAGGCTGGCGCGTTCGTCTAACAAGCACCTATCTGTTAGCAAAGTTGTCGATGTATTTTCCATGCCACCGAAGATGAAATCATCGACGCAGACTTGAGCGTATTTAGGAAAAGGGTAAGGATAGCCAAATGCTTCCGAGAAAAATTCAATCATTTTGGGCGTTTTGCCCATGCTGCGCTTACCGTCAGCTTCGCGACCTTTTTCGACGTAATAATTAACTGGTTTGCCATTCCATTCGTCTTTGATTTCGGCAAAATCTCCGACTGCTAAGGTCATTAAATAAGTCGGATGTACCTGAGTTTGCGACCAGTGATAAATCTTGTCGTCGCCGTCGTTTTTTGTGCTAATTAATTCGCCGTTGGATATTGCAAAAAATTGTCTGGGAACTTGCACTCTAATTTCGGAAGTTGCCAACTGTCCGGGATAGTCGAAACAGGGAAACCAGAAGCGGGAATCTTCGTCTTCGCCTTGAGTCCAGACTTGTGTTGGTTTGTCGGGATAGTGTTTGTCGGGGCCGACGAAATAGAGGCCGCGCTGGGGTTTTTCGACCGAGTAGGCGATCGCAATTGTAATTGGTTCGTAAGCTGTTGTTGGTTCGTGCAGTTGAATTTGCAGCACTTCGCCGTCGCTGTCAAAATTTTGCTCGGTTTCCCCGACTTTTACAGATTTAATCTTCAGGTTGACAGCATCTAAGGTTAATTTGTCAATACCGCTGCGGACTGGATTTATGCGGATGCTGCAAGTGCCGCGAAAACTTTGTTTGGGAATATCGAGCACTAAATCGAGGAAAATATGCTCTACTTGTCCGGGGCGATCGGGGTTGTAGTGGGGTCTAGCACCGGGCATCTCGAAGGATTTGTGACCGTTTTCAGTATCAAAGTAGTTGTTTAACATTGTGATTGAGGAGTTGTGAGTCGATCGGCGATCGCAGGCAGCAGCTATCGGGCGGAACTGCCAGCTTAATTACAGAGTAGCGCGTCCTAGTTGCTGTTGTCGCTAATCTGAAAAATTCAGGCGATCGTTCCCGGAATGAAAAAAAGGATTTTTTAGCTACAATATCAGCAAGGCTAATGTCTGCAATCATCAGCCTGCAATTTAAATTGAGAGGGAAATCTGCGTCAACAACCCACCACTGACCTGAGTACAGGTTCAGTGGGGGCTTGAAATACAGCTCTAGTTGACCCGTCTTATGTACTTTGAGTACTACGTTTTTTGAGTTACGACACCTACAGATGCGACGCCAGTTTGTAGCACTGTCATCTAACGTTAAACAACCATTTGGGAGGTACTGCGTTAGATCTAACAAGCTCAAAAAACATTGACCAGGCGAACTTTACCCGCAAGGAGGGACAGCAATGTCCAAAGTCTTCCTAATAGACCAAGGTAAACAACCACTAAATCCAGTGTACCCAGCACAGGCAAGACAACTATTGCGTGATGGAAAAGCTGCCGTATTTCGTCGCTATCCCTTCACATTGATACTAAAAAAGGAGGTGTCAAATCCAAAAGTCAAACCACTCCGAATCAAAATTGACCCAGGCGCAAAAACAACTGGACTTGCACTGATTGACGACAACACAGGTGAAGTTGTTTGGGTAGCCCAATTGCAGCATCGAGGGTTTCAGATTCGGGATTCCTTAACTTCACGCCGTCAGTTACGGAGGTCACGACGTAATCGTAAAACTAGGTATCGCAAGCCTCGTTTTCTCAACCGCACTCGCCCCAAAGGATGGTTGCCACCGTCTTTAAACAGTCGAGTTGCCAACATCTTGACCTGGGTTAAACGCTTGTCATCGCTGTGTCAAGTTACTGCCATATCTCAGGAATTAGTAAGGTTTGACACTCAGCAGATGGAAGATGCAGAGATTAGCGGTAAGGGATACCAACAAGGCACGCTTGCTGGGTACGAAATACGTGAATTCTTACTCGAAAAATGGGGTAGAACCTGTGCTTACTGCGGTACAAAAGACATCAAGCTTGAGATTGAGCATATCCAACCTCGGTCAAAAGGCGGTTCTAACCGCCTCAGCAACCTATGCCTAGCCTGTGTCTCTTGTAATCAGAAAAAAGGAGTCCAAGATATTAAGAATTTTCTAAAAGGTAAGCAAGACTTGCTCAAACGCATCTTGTCTCAAGCTAAAAGACCTTTGGCAGATACAGCCGCCGTCAATGCAACTCAATGGAATTTGTACGAAAACCTTAAAAAAATAGGGTTATCTGTTGAAGTAGGTACGGGTGGTCGTACTAAGTACAACCGAACTATTCGAGGCTTAGACAAGACGCATTACTGGGATGCTGCTTGCGTTGGAGTATCGACACCAGAACAATTAATCACAACAGGTGTTAAGCCTTTGTTGATTACTGCCAAGGGACATGGAACTCGTCAACAATGCCGCACGGATAAGTTTGGATTTCCGGTTCGTTATTGTTCTAGAACCAAGTTTCACAAAGGTTTTCAAACGGGCGACATCGTTAAAGCTGTTGTAACTTCAGGGAAAAAGATTGGAACTTATGTTGGTAGAGTAGCCACTCGCGCCATCGGTAGCTTCAATATTTCAACGCCTGATGGACTGGTTCAGGGAATCAGCCACAAGTACTGCAAACACATTCATAAAAAGGATGGTTACGCTTATGTTGCATAGATCCTGCCCCCCTTTTCCTCCCGTTTACCCCGTGCTGAGTACAGCTATGCTAGAAGTTTCCAAGGGGGAAGACAGATGACAGCTACACTATCAGTTCCCAGTGCGATCGCATCTTGGCTTGGTGACGAAGCCGAAGACTTGCTCACCCATCAAGCAAAAATTTCCAAAGATTTGTTGCACCTACCAGGCCCGGATTGGGTCGATCGCATTTTCGCTCAAACCGATCGCTCTCCTCAAGTTTTGCGATCGCTCCAGCAACTTTATTCTAGCGGACGCTTGGCAAATACCGGCTATTTATCCATCCTGCCAGTAGACCAAGGAATCGAACACTCAGCCGCCGCTTCTTTTGCACCAAATCCCATCTATTTTGACAGCGAAAACATCATCAGACTAGCAATATCTGCGGGCTGCAACGCTGTCGCGACAACTCTCGGAGTGTTAGGAAGCGTATCTCGGAAATACGCGCACAAAATCCCTTTCATTCTCAAACTAAATCACAACGAACTGCTAACTTATCCCAATCAATCTGACCAAATAATGTTTGCTTCCGTCGAGCAAGCTTGGAATTTGGGAGCCGTTGCAGTCGGAGCTACAATTTACTTTGGTTCCCCAGAATCGACGAGGCAAATCCAAGAAGTCAGCCAAGCTTTTGCTCACGCCCACGAGTACGGCATGGCAACAATTTTGTGGTGCTACCTCCGCAACGATATCTTCAAACAAGACAAAGATTATCACCTTGCCGCTGATTTAACAGGTCAAGCAAATCACCTAGGAGTGACAATTCAAGCCGACATCATCAAGCAAAAATTGCCCGAATTTAACAACGGCTACGCAGCAGTTGCTAAAGCCAGCGGCAAGACTTACGGCAAAACCGACAGCCGGGTGTATTCCGATTTGACAACCGATCACCCGATCGATCTAACCCGCTATCAAGTGCTCAACTGTTATGCAGGAAGGATGGGTTTAATCAACTCCGGCGGTGCTTCGGGAAAAACCGATTTTGCCGAAGCAATTCGCACGGCGGTAATCAACAAGCGCGCAGGCGGCTGTGGCTTAATTTCCGGCCGCAAAACTTTTCAGCGTCCCTTTGAAGAAGGTGTAAAATTGTTTAACGCCATTCAAGACGTTTATTTGTCGCCCGAAATCACGATCGCCTAAAACTTCACAGCACACTAAAATTAGGGTGCGTGCTGCGAACCCAATGCTATAAGGTTCGTAGTGCGTCCTGGTGTCCGCAGAATTAAGAGCGGACACCAGGACGCACTACGAACCGTTTTGGTTATGCTAATCTACCGGACATGATATCAGTTCTAATCCCGAGCAAAAAACTCGATCGAACGGTTTGATTTCCATACTGTGCAACTATCAACTGTCAACTGTCAACTGTCAACTATCAACTGTCAATGAGCGGTATAACCCCCATCAATTACCAATTCAGAACCAGTAACAAACTTCGATTCATCCGATGCCAGATAAAGAATACCGTAAGCAACATCATCAGGTTCACCCATGTGTCCCACCGGATGTAAGCTATCAAGGATTTTCCGTCCTTCAGCCACATCACCTTGTTCGGCCAACAACTTCTCTACCAGCGGTGTCCAGATAAATGCCGGATGAACTGAATTAACCCGAATCTTATTTTTGGCATACAATAGCGCATCTGTTTTGCTCATCAACCGCACTGCTCCCTTTGAGGCATGATAAGGAGGCATATCCGGGCCGCCAACCAATCCGTAAACAGAAGACAAATTAATAATGCTGCCACCTCCCGTTTCTAGCATCGAAATCAAAACGTGTTTAGTACAGAGGAAAACACCATTTACATTTATTGCCATCAACTCATTCCATTCATCTTCGGCGATTTCGTGGGTGGGTTTATTGATACCAACAATCCCTGCATTGTTCACTAAAATGTCAATTTTTCCCCACTTCTCTCGAACTTCAGACACCACCTGTTTAACGCTCGCTTCTTGTGTAACATTTAGATGCCAGTATTCTGCTTTTCCGCCTTTTTCGGTAATCTCTTCTACCAAACCTCTGCCTTCCTTCTCAGCTATATCCGTTACCGCAACACAGGCTCCTTCTTTCGCCAGCAACAGACAAGTCGCCCGACCAATTCCCGAAGCGCCACCTGTGACAACCGCAACTTTCCCTTCTACTCTATTCATAAAAACCTCTTCAAGAAATGAGTTACAACAGTGACATCGGATACACCAACTTGGCTACAAGTATGATATAGCGAAACTAACCAATTCGCCGATCCATCCCGACACCAACCAGGCTACAGGTATCATGTGGGGATTCTGGCGAATATGCTACGCAAATAGTATAGTGTATCAGGAACCTGCTTGTACCATGTGTGGGTTGAACCAAGCCACAATTACTTGTTGTAACTCAATCAATTTTTGTCGAAGTATGGCATTCGCGCGATCGTCCATGATAGAAAGGGAGAACTAGGGACATATCTGAAAACGAGAATTTAACGTTCAGATTTTTGTTTTAACTAAGGATCGCAAATTAAATAACTTACATTTTTAATTGTTATGTGAGATGAGAACGAAATATGACTCCACAAGTGATGGCTGCGGTTGCGAGCATCAATCCACCAGCCAGACCATAAGTTGTACCTAAACCCACCCATTGACTCAAAGGTTGACTGACGAAGGGTGAAGTAAATTGACCTAGGAAAAAGCTGGTGGTAAGTCCGCCCAAAATTCGCCCTCGCAGAGATGCGGGAGTTGATGAGGTCAAACATACGTTCATATTTGGCATCAGTAACCCGACACCTAAACCAGCGATCGCCAAACCAATCAAAACTATCTCATAGGTGCGAGCAAAACTAATCACCAGATAACCAATCCCCATCAACCCAAAGGCGATCGCATAAATGTTCGTAAAGGTGAAACGAGCTTTCAGGCGTTGATAGCTAAGGGCGCTGATGGAAGTAGCGAGGGTAGCAAGGGCGATCGCCAATCCACTTTGCGAAGCATTAGCACCCATTAACTGCTGAAGATAAAACGGAATCTGCACCGGAATCATGTAAAACACGATTTGAGTAAGCAGTGCAATACCGTAGGTTGTCAGTAGCAGCGTCCACGGGACTGCCTCAGATGCGATCGCACCAGCTTGTTGAACAGCATCTTTATCGCGATCTGGTTCAGGAAGTACCAGCAAAATCAATGGTAGAATCAACCACGCCATCAGGTAAATTAGAAACGGTTGCCGCCAATTGCGATCGGCCAAATAGCCGCCGAGGGTGAGAAAAATCATGCCGCCGAACCCCATGAAAGCTGCTTGCAATCCCAGGAATTGCGATCGAGCCGCACCGATGTAATAATCAGCAATCAGCGTGGTTGCAGTCGTCATGATACCTGCCACGCTGAAGCCCAGGAGCATCCGTCCGAGCAAAATTAGCCCAATTTGATCCAACAGAAACCCAGAGCTGCCTGCGAAGCCATAGAGAAACACAGATAAACCGAGCAAGCCTTTGCGCCCAAAGCGATCGATCGCAATTCCGGCAACGGGCGCACCGATCGCGATAAACAAAGCTGGGGCCGTCAACACCAATCTCACCCAATAATCGGCATTAGAAACAGCCGCAAAGTGCTGCCGCATTGCTGGGAGGGAAGGGGCGATGGTTGCTCCTGCCATCACGGTTAGGGTGCTGGCTAGCAGCAGGGTTGCTTTAACGAGAAATGTATCAGGGCTGCGTGGTTTCATAGACTGTTTAGGCAATTATCTGCCTTCATTTGTGTGGATTTGCTTGTCATATCATGTCCGGTTGATTACCATCACAAAAACCGTTTGTAGTGCGGACTTCAGTCCGCAGCATAAAGCGGACTGAAGTCCGCACTACAAACCTTACTTATTGGGGTCAATCGATCGGACATGATATATCATTTGCGATCGGTCTATCAAATTCTTACATACCAAAGTTTTTTTTGTACCCATCTGCTTAGATCGACCCCAAATATCAGGCAGGTAAACACAGATGAACACAGATAATTTCAGGGTATTTTGGAGATAATGCAATTCCTGTCTATTCAAAATGATTGACTAGGGTTTGAAGTCGATTATAATCCTAATTTCCCAATGTATTCTGCTACAAAAGTTAGTGCGATCTGCGGATATTGAATGTTCGCAATATTGTCTAACTTGCCCTTACCAGAAACCATCGTGAATAGATCCAAATCTAAAATCTAAACTTCTAACTCATCTTTTTGAAAAAAGATATATAATTAAAAGATGCCTCACAGCCTTATTTTAAACCTACTGCCAGTTGCACCAATCCCATCCCAATTTTTAACGGGACGGCATATCCACGCCTTATTTCTCAACCTGGTGAGTGCTGTAGATAGCGATTTGAGCGCGTACCTGCACGACCAATCCAACGAAAAAGCTTTCACATTAAGCCCTTTCCAAGCAAGCAGAAAAGAGACTTACAAAAACAGCAACTCGCAGCCACAAAAGAGGGTTTTGCCTCCGGCGGGGCGCACAAGTTCCCACGCCCTACAGTGGGAACACAAGCAAGCAATTGGGGAAAATACGCCGATTTGGTGGCGCATTTCTCTGCTGGATGACGGTTTGTTCGATCGCCTAACTCAACTGTGGCAGCAACTCAACTTCGAGCGCCCGTGGCATCTGGGCCCGACAGATTTGTACGTGACTAGCATTGTCAGCGAAGCGCGATCGCACCAACCGTGGGTGAATTTTTGCAATTACGCCGAATTGTTCGATCGCGCTTCGGAAACTGAGCGCCAAATTGCGTTTACCTTCTGCACTCCTACTAATTTTCGGCAAGGCGTGTACGATAGTGCGATGCCGACTAGAGAGAGTATTTTTGGCAGTTTGGCAAATCGTTGGAACAAGTACAGCGAAATTGCGATCGAACCTACTTTCACAGAAGCTATTTTTCCCAGTTTCTTCGATATCCGCACCGAAGTTTGTACGGATTCTCGGAGTAAATTTATTGGCTGCGTCGGCGAGGTTAGTTACCGAATTATGGGAGATGTCAGTCCGCTTGCGGTCAAACAAATTAACGCTTTAGCAGATTTTGCACTTTACAGCGGAGTCGGGCGCAAGACGCCGATGGGAATGGGAATGACGCGCCGATTGCCAAATTTTTAATCATTCACTTTTCGGCTTAATTTCACTGACGATTTCATAAACATCAGTGTCAGGACTTTTCGCAAACAAAGGCGTCATCTGCTTCAATATTTGCTGATAAGCTTCGCTTTGATTGGCGGCCATCTCTTCTACGCTTTCCCAAAAAATGATGGCAATACCTTTGTCTGTATTGGGCAATTGCAGTAGGTATGCTCCCTTAAAACCTGTGGCATAAGTCGCAACGGCTTTGCCAAAAAGTTCTTCTGCTTCTTTGAATTTTCCTGGTTTAAATTCGCCAATGGCAACGTAGGCAAACTGATGTCTGAGAAAGTCTAAAAATTCTGACATATGCTTTTCCTCAAAAAATTGTGATACACCAAGTTATATTTTAGGCGATCGCCCGAAAATTGTAAAATTCGCCCGTTTAGTAGCTTCGCGCTCAGCACAGCCACCGATTTATGAGATATTGCAGCTAGCTGCGATCGCACTTTACACCTAAAAACACGTAAAAAACGGTTTTTTGCAATAACCCAATTGAAATTTGTAGAACTTATCTGCAAAAATTCTAACAGACAAATACCAATAAAGTAAATAATCGCTAAAAAAAATGCCAAAAATATTAGTAATTGAAGACAATAACTTAATCCGAGAAACCGTTTTAGAAATTCTGAACTTGGGCGATTTTGAAGCTGTCGGCGCTGAAAACGGAAAACTTGGTGTCGAGTTAGCGATCGCCCAAATTCCCGATTTAATCTTGTCTGATGTCATGATGCCGGAACTCAACGGCTTTGAAGTTTTTGCGATTTTGCGATCGCACCCTGCAACCGCCAGCATTCCGTTTATTTTTCTGACAGCTTCCGAAATGGAAAAAGCGATCGAACTCAAAGCAGACGGCTATCTCAAGAAACCTTGCAGCATGACAGAAATCCTCGGGGCGATCGCCACTCAACTAGAAAAACCGATATTTATCGAAGAAGGAAGAAGGCTCTCGGGCTGCACTCAGGCTCAAAAGACTTGTCCTGAGGGCAGCCGAAGCAAGCAACAAGGCACTTCTGCTTCGCTCAGGCTCAAAAAAAGGAAAAAAGAAGAAGCAAGAAATAATACAAGCTCGTCGAAAGTAGAATTAAGAATATCCTAACCATCAGATATGCTGCTATATCAGCCCTAAACATCAAAAAGTAGACAACTATTCTGCGCCATCAAATCTCAGGTTGCGCGCCCGGGTTCAAAAATCTAGGTTTGAGATTGCATTGCGTTGCTCGCAATAACGCCCGCAGTAACATTACTGATACATAAATTGAAGGAATGTCAAATTGGTTCCAGCCGGAGGTGACTTAGACTGGGTATATTGAATTTGTTGACACTCTCCGCCCTAAAGAGACGGGGATTCCTTCATCACAGGGAGCCTAGTAGCTTTACCCTCTGAAAGCATCTTGACGGTATGCCCTACCGCTGCAAGCCCACGCTGGACTACTACCTGCGCTGCTGCTACATCTCTATCTGCTTCATATCCACACT
>NZ_JAHRFA010000029.1:0-80479 GCF_020883045.1 Microcoleus sp. CAWBG58
GAGTTAGAAAAGGCAGTGGATTTGATTAACAATCGACCGAGGAAATCGCTTGACTATCGAACCCCTTTTGAAGTATTCTATGGACATACATCAGACACTGTTGCACTTCAGATTTGAATTGGCGAATTGACCCTTATCGTGACTTAAAATTTCAAAATACTCACCTAGCCGAGTTACATATTGACCGGGCTTATTTATCTAGTCATTGGGTGACACAACGGGATGATAAATTACAAATATTTTGCAAGGCGTGGCCGGTCAAAAATTCTGGACGGTTTGATAAAAATTCTTTTTTCCTGGGAGCATCCCAATTTTGTAGTAAGTATAAATACCGATAGAAATTACAGCAGATCGATCGGAAAATAGAAATCAGAGACCAATACTTCGGACAGTTTTTGAACGACTCTGTAAGCGTTACAGCGTAAGCCCTGGCATTTTTAATGTTTTTTTGAAACGAGCGGGCTAGAGTTAAAGATTGAAAAAATACTCATCCCTATAGCCATCAAAGGTTTGAGATACTCTCCTTAGATCTAAAACTGTCCGGAGTATTGAGAGACAATACGACAAACAAAATAGATATGACCCCAGAAGAAGAGCAAAAAGTCAAAATAAATCTCCAAGAAATAGCAGCTATCTTTTATAAAAACACCCCAGTAGAAAAACTACAAGACTTTGGGGCTGTAGAACTGAGTGTGAGGGAACATTTAATTGAAACAGTAGCACCAGAAATTAGCAGTTTTTTTTAACTCAGCGGGTGGACTAGGTTCTGGTAGAAAAAGAACTATAAAAAGTTGTGTAGGAGAAATAACTCTATCGAGTAAACAAGCGCAAAGGTTGGGAGTAAAGAAGGGAAGTCGTCTAAGTCCTAATGAGTGAAAAATGTTGTTTATTATTAGTGGGAAATGAATCTTTTGCCAATGCCGAGAGAGAGCTCAAAATGTTGACAGGAATTTATGTGCCCCACAGTGCACAACATCGGCTGTTAGAGCGTTACAAATTGCCTGAGCCTCAAACTACCGAGAAAGTACAAGCATTGAGTATAGACGGAGGAAACGTCAGACTAAGAACTGCTTTAGGAGAAGAAAGTATCTGGAGCAATTATAAGGCAGTTAAGGTACATAGTCAAGTAGGAGCAGCCTTCTTTCAAAATAATCCAGATTTAGTGGCGTGGGTAAATAGCCAAATCAAGAGTGAAGCAATAACTTGTTTGGGAGATGGTCATGATGGAGTGTGGAATCTATTTAATCAAATTGGGACTAGAGAACAAAGAAGAGAGGTACTAGATTGGTATCAGGGGAATAGAAAATTTACATAAAGTAGGAGGTTCGCTCAAATGACTGAGGAGAGCGCTTTCACAAACTGTGGGAAGGGTCAACATTAGAAGCTATAGCCGAATTTGTAGGAGTTACGAGTAAAGGGAGTGAAAAGTTCCAGAAATATCTGCTAAAACATCAATCAAGAATCCCAGATTACCAAAATTATCTTTATTCAGGGCATTGACATTGGTTCGGGAGCTGTAGAGTCTTTAATAAAACAGATTGGAGCAAGAATTAAGATTGTATGTGCACAGTGGAACGAAAAAAATGTGCCTCAAATTTTAAGACTGAGATGTGCATATTTAAATAACCAGATCAAACTCGGTACTTCTGCTTAGTTAAAAAGTGGGATGCTCCCCTAAAACAATTGTAACGCCGCAATCAAACTAAACCCCTACTAGGGATTGAAACTGATATGCTGGAGATAGCCAGAGGCTCAATTGGGGGCTTTGAGCCGCAATCAAACTAAACCCCTACTAGGGATTAAAACCTCAACCTTTATTGGCTACACCATAGGAATCATAAATAAAACGCCCGCCTTCAACAATTATCTGCAATTCACAACTCCGACTTTAAGAATTAATATTTTCAATAATTATTAGAAATTGGTAATTGGCAATTAGTGGGAGTATCTCAATCAGTGCTTTTGTCGTGCCAGCGTCCCCGATCGCAAATCTTGTATATATAGCATTTATCAGAAAGATTCGCGGACGTTGTTGGGAAGAAGGCCCTATACGTTTAAGGGTTGTGTGCGCTATCAGTTATACCTCATATTTTTGAGAAAGGCTATATAGCGAGCGAAGACGCTCGCACTACTCACAAAAAAATGCTTTTCACATTCATTGAGATCCTCGGGTAACTAGCAACCACAAATTACCCACTACCAATTACCCATTACCAATTCCTTACTTCATCACCTGCCAATCCATAATCCGCCACTGTCCGTCTTGGCGGATTAAATCGTAGCGGATCCGCAGGTTTTCGTCCCGGGAAGTCACTAGCTGATCGCGATCGAAGGTTTCGGCTTTTTCGCTGACTTGGGCTTCTACTTCGGCGCGATCGGGATTAGTCGGATTCGTCTTAACTCCTTTCACTTCTAGCTTGTGCACGTAACGCTGGTGGGCGTTGTTTTTCTGTTGGGCATCTGCCATCAATTGCCAGCGAGACAAAGCCGGTTCTGTGAGAACTTTCTGTAATTCTTCGACAGCATGATTGGGGCCCAAGGCCGCTGCTTTCGCTGACAGCCAGTCTTGAACTATTTGTTTGGCTCCTTCTTCCGTCATTGCTCCCGACACAGGCGCGGGGGCCGGGGCACCAGGCTCTGGGGCCGGGGCTAGTGCGGGGATTTCTATGGGCGGTGCATCCAGGCTGACGCGGGCTTGTTCTCCTTCGAGAGATGGGCCTGAGAGGGCTTGCAAGGCACTCAAAAACAGACTGAGTATTAACCACAGAATTAACAGGCTCAGGACGGCTGCGACGACAAGCAGAGCCAGTTTATTTGGTGGCAGGGACTTGACTTGGGCGGAAATTTGGGATCCTAGGGTGCGCGCCCGATCGGCAAAAGAACCTGTTAATCCCTGCCCGATCGCTCCGCTGCGTCGGCTCGAACTCGGGCTCCTGCGCGGTTTTGAGGTCGAGGCGGCAGGCCGTCCCGCCGTAGCTGTCGGGAGAGAGACGGCCGCCGCCCCCGCCCCGATTCCTGCCGCCGTTGCCTGATATTTCGGCGCTGAAGCTGCGCTGGAGCTGTCAGTCGGTACGGGGGTCAAGGTGAGACTACTGGCTGCCTGTTTGGCTGCCGGAGGCAGAGGAGGTGCAGGCGGGCGATCGCCCGGTGGTTGCAGTTTCCCCTGAGGTTTGCCCGATCTCGGTTGCACGACGACCCATTCGTTCGCAGTTTCGGCATCCGAGGGCAAAGCTTCTAGGTAAGCTTGGACTTTGGGATCGGCAAAATAATCTTTCAAAGAGACAGGCTGGTTTGCCAAGTCGCGGAAGTGAGGAAACACTTCTTCTTGCAGCCAGTGTTCGGCGTACAAGCAGAGTCCCGGCAACAAATCGGGAGAATCTTGGGAATGTTCGCGAATGAAAGCGAGGGGTTCTTTTTCCGAACTGAGTTCGAGAGATCTGCTGGCTTCTTCTGTCTGGCCCAGCAGCAGCGAACACACGGCTTTTTCGAGGTGAACGTCTTGGCGGCGGCCGAGCTGCATCAGCATCAGCTTGGCGCGGCGGATCATCGAAGGCTGTCTGGCGGCAAATCCTTGGGCTAACAGGGTGTAGACCGAGAGGTAAGTGGCCACTGCGGAGGGGCGGCCGGCTTCAGCTTCAAATAGGGTCTGCTGCTCGCTACTGGTTAGGTGTTTGCGGAGTTGCTGGACGAAGCGGAGGAAGTCTTCTATTCCTAAACCCGATCGATCGTCCCCCGAGCCATCGATGCCACCCCGTTCCTCCAGCATTTCTCGCAGGATTTGCAGTCCCTGGCGGCGCTCGGAGACTTTTTCTTCGGGGAGCGATAGTAATTCTAAAATGTTGTACGGACGGAGTTTGTATATATCGGTTTGCATTTCACCCCTCACGCTTGGAAATAAGCTTTCGCGCAGCAGCAGTTCTTGACCTGCGTCTAGTGATTTTGCCGCATTTTGGTATTGACCTTGCTGCCACTGTTCGCGGCCGAGTTCTAGGCAGGCCAGGGCTACGGTTAAAACGATATCGGGCCGCACGAGCTGCGGGTCGCCGAAGCGGCCTTCGTCGATCGCGATGCTGCCATTGTTGAGATACGGGCGCCCCAGCTTCTGTACGAGTTCGTATTCCCCCAGTTCTTGCAGTACGAGCAGGGCTCCTACGAATTGGTTGTCATCGATTTCAATACTTGGAGTGTGGGGGTCAGGAGCAGCGTCTAAAGCCTTAGACTCTGCCGCAACGGTTTCTCCTGCATCTTGCAGGACTGTGGCCGGCCCAGTAGAGGTTTTCGACCTCTGCTTGGCCGCCATGGCTGCTTCCGACTCTCGATCGTAAGTTTTGGCTAAAAAACTGACATCATAAGCTTTGCGCCCGTCTGAGTCTGACAGAACGGCGCAGGCTTCATCGATCAGTTGTTTGCGGGCGACGATCGCAACTTCGGAATACTCCCGGCGTGGAAGCTGTAAAGTTCGATCGCGGTGAGCCTGCTGCAACTGTTCGGCAGTAGCTTGAATCGGTAGACCCAAAATACGGTAGTAATCTAGTGGAATGAGCACTGTCCACTTCCCCAAAGCGCTAGCAACTGAATTAGCCTATCTTAGCTAAGGTTGGTTTGTAACAAAAGCATTGCTGACAACTTAATCGGGTTTTGATGGGGTTGGTTCTCCCCCTACTCACCTTTGACACCCCAAAGTTCATTTTAACAACGAACTATCGGCTGCACAGAAAATGTGCGATCGTTTTCTGCTGCGGTTCTGTCCACTCTCGGTTTACATTGATTGGAGTATGGCAAGATGCCACCTGTCTAGTTCGCCGATCGGGTATTAATTTTTTATGGAACGGACTTTACCAGTTTTTGACGCACAAAGCGTAACTATTTCTCGGGATGAGGGCTTAATGCTCTACGAGGATATGGTTTTGGGGCGCTACTTTGAAGACAAGTGCGCTGAAATGTACTACCGGGGCAAAATGTTTGGTTTTGTCCACTTGTACAACGGGCAAGAAGCGGTCTCGACTGGCGTGATTCGATCGATGCGTCGGGATAGTACCGATTACGTCAGCAGCACCTACCGCGATCACGTTCACGCTTTGAGCGCGGGCGTACCGGCGCGGGAAGTGATGGCAGAGTTGTTCGGGAAGGAAACTGGTTGCTCGAAGGGCCGCGGCGGTTCGATGCATATGTTTTCAGCCGAACACCGGCTCTTGGGAGGCTATGCTTTTGTGGCTGAGGGGATTCCTGTAGCTACGGGGGCGGCTTTTCAATCGAAGTACCGGCGCGAAGCTTTGGGAGATGAAAGTTCCGATGGCGTGACTGCTTGTTTCTTTGGCGATGGTGCTGCGAATAACGGGCAGTTTTTCGAGTGTTTGAACATGGCTGCTTTGTGGAAATTGCCGATTCTTTATGTTATCGAAAACAACAAATGGGCGATCGGCATGGCCCACGAGCGAGCTACTTCTGACCCGCTGATTTACAAGAAGGCTCATGCTTTTGGCATGGCCGGTTTTGAGGTTGACGGGATGGATGTTTTGGCGGTGCGGGAAGTCGCGAAGGAAGCTGTAGCGCGGGCGCGGGCCGGCGAAGGGCCGACTGTGATCGAGGCTTTGACTTATCGTTTTCGCGGCCATTCCTTGGCAGATCCTGATGAATTGCGATCGAAGGAAGAGAAGGAATATTGGTTCCCCCGCGATCCGATTAAGAAGTTGGCTGCTGATTTGATCGATCGCACTTTGGCTACTGCTGAAGAATTAAAGGCGATCGACAAAAAGATCGAAGCTGTAATTGATGATGCAGTAGAGTTTGCGGAGAAAAGCCCCGAGCCAGATCCGAGCGAATTGTATCGGTATATCTATGCTGAAGATTAGTAATTTTTAGAGATATAGTCGATCGAGCTCTCATATGAGGTACGTTGTTGGGCTTTAGCCCTCTGAGTAGAGTGGTTATATAAGCTGTCAGTTATACCTCATCTTTTTGAGAAAGGCTATATTTGGGGTGCGGTTGCAGCCACAGGTTCTAACTTGTGGCTGCACGAATTTAAAGCTAAAATTAAAGGTAGACTTTGGAGACGAAAAAAGAGGCAATTTTTATGATAAATTGCGATCGAATTCAGATTAATAAAAATAAGGTTGCAGTTCGAGTCAAAGTCAAGCTTACGAATGCAATTGATGAAGTCTTGGTTAATCGAGGATTGCTCAAACCGAATCTTGTGCGCGTTGCCGAAGCAGAAGCAGTGATAAATACTGGTGCAGTACGCACAGCAATTCCTGTAGAAGTTTGCGAACACCTCGGCTTAAGAATTCGGAGTCAGGAAATAGCAAAGTATGCTGATGGCAGACAAGAAACAGTGGGATTGAGTGGGCCTGTGATTATTGAAATAGAAGGGCGCGAGACGATCGAGGCGGCGATGGTTTTAGCCGATATCGTGCTAATCGGTCAAACCGTGTTAGAAACTTTAGATTTGCTAGTAGATTGCAAGAATCAGCGTCTAGTTCCCAATCCCGAAAATCCCGAAAGGCCTGTATTGAGAGTTTAAAAAAAACATTCCGGGCGGGTTTACAGATATAGAAACATTCTCGGTTTTTACAACCTGATTAATTGCTGCAATCATTGCGCGAATTGCATTTATCTTCTTCCTTCTTACTTCTTCCTTCTTCCTTCTTCCTTCAGCTATATTTCCAGTGGCAACGGGCGCAACCTTCCCTCTACTTCTACACTCGGCCAATTGCGATCGAAAGTCAAATTTTCCAAAGTTCCATCGCTACCAATTACAAACGTATCCTCAATTTTTGCTCCCGACAAACTCGGATTCCAAGCCACAACCATATTTTCTGATAAAACATCTGAAGTAGCCGGATTCGCCACCACTTCTCGCGCCAAATATCCAGTAGTTCCGCCTTGATGGTGTTCCCGAATTGCTTGAGGATATCCGTGCTTTTCGTAAGCTGTTTTCAGCGCATAATAAACAGCATTCAGCGATACTCCTGGCAGGCAAAAATTCAGCGCGGCGGCTTCAATTTCTCTGACTGTTTGGTGCAATTCATCATCCTTTGGTTCCAGGAAATCGAAACAGACAAACCTGGTTAAATTCGCATACAAACCGTTGCCTCTAGCGCAAAATACTAGCATTGCTTGCTTCCCGATTTGTTCGGCGGTAGCGGTGGCGTGGCGGTATAGCCGCAAACGCCTTTCTCCAGCAACTAACGTCAGGGCTGGATGCAAACCTCTCGCCCACAAAGCTTCTGCACCGGCACCCGCTAGCTGATATTCTGTCCATGTTGGTTTGGCTGCCGAAAGTACCTCTGTCATCGCTTCGCTGGCTAAACTTCCGACTCGCCGGTAGCGCTCTAATTCGCTTGACATCATGGTTTGTTTGCGGGATTTTAAGGATGGGGCGATCGCCCTTTCTGTCGCATTTGGTCGATCGCACATCACGTTACCGCCACCAGCGATCTCTTTGACAAAACTCTCGCGCTGTGCAACATCCGCCCAAGGATAGATGTACATTTGAAAGTTGGCTGGCAATTCTTCGTCTTGCAAGCGCTGGGCTTCGATTTCATCTGTCAGTACCCAAGCTGTATCGGCGGTAATTAATATTTCTGCAACTCCGGTTTCTGCGGTTAGCAATACTGTGTTGGAAGCGCCCGCAGTTGCCCAGGCAAACCAGTCTGTACCGCGCAACCGCAGGGCTATCGATCCGGTTTCTGTTAAGGTTTGGCGGATAAATTCGAGTTTGCGATCGACTTCTGGGTTTAATGAGTTTATCATAAAGGTTAGTAGTGAGGACTTCAGTCCTTCCTAAAGGTTCGTAGTGAGGACTTCAGTCCTTCCTAAAAGGTTCGTAGTGAGGACTTCAGTCCTTCCTAAAAGGTTCGTAGTGAGGACTTCAGTCCTCTCTAAAAGGTTCGTAGTGAGGACTTCAGTCCTCTCTGAAGAAAGGACTAAAGTCCTTACTACGAACCTGTTTTATTAAAATAGATTTACGGATACGGCTTGCAATTCTTTGGCTTTTTCTTCGGGTAATGCGTCGTTGGCAAACATTCCGGCGGCGAGTTCGGTTCCTGCTAGATATTTTAGCCGATCGCTCGATCGATAGGGCGGATAAAATTGAGCGTGCAAATGCGCCTCTGGATGCAGTTTCCCATCTGTCGGCCCTTGAAACCAAGCCATCAAGTAAGGAAACGGGCGGTTCCACAAACCGTCGTATTTGAGGGTGACTGTTTTCAAGGCTTTGGCGAGCGATCGGCGCTGCGGTTCGGTAAGATCGATAAATGTGGCAGCGGGAGTTATGGGCGCAATCCACACTTCGTAAGGGTAGCGGGCGCAAGCGGGCACAAAGGCGATCGCCTCTTCGTCTAAATAAAGAATTCGCTGTTTGTCAGCAATCTCTTTTTGAATCAAATCTTGCAGTAAACCGGAACTGTTTTTTTGATAGTAAACCGACTGACATTCTAACATCCGTGCGGGCACTGGTGGCACGAACGGATAAGCGTAAATTTGACCGTGGGGATGGTGCAGAGTTACTCCAACTTCGACGCCGCGATTTTCAAAGGGCAAGACGTATTGAATTTCGGGATTGCTGCCAATAACTGAAGTGCGATCGGCCCATACTTCTAACAGCAATTCCAAGTGAGATAACTCTAAAGAACCGAGGGAAGCCTGCGGATCTTGAGTGAAAACAACGACTTCGCAAATGCCCTTAGCTGGCAGAGTTTCGACAATATTTGGAGGTGCGTTTTTTGCCTGCAAAGTCATCGATGGAAAGCGGTTGTCAAACACTGCCACATCGTAATCTCCCGGCGGCAATTCTGTCGGAAATTTGGGGTTAATTGTCGCAGCCAGCGGGTTGTATTCTGGTGGCGGCATGAAAGTTCTTCCCTGGCGGTGGCTGGCGTAGGCTACCCATTCCCCGCGCAAAGGATGCCAGCGAAAGTGCGGGTTTGCTTGTACCGGTTCATTGCTGGGACTTACGGCCGCGATTCCTTCTGGGATTGGGTAGCGGCTGTAGAGTGTCAGGGGGCGGCCGTCGGGTTTTCGCAATGTTTGGGAGTGCATTTTTGTCGGGCGGGCGATCGCTTTTAATAGATGTTAGGAGTATAACTTCGTGCTGTGAGAATCCGCCCCTACCTAAAGTCGCAAATTATCTTAAAACCCACATTCTTCACCCCCAACTGGCACATACACCGATCGAGCGGATCGAAGTCGATAGTTTGAAATAAAAACAGACACATCAAGAAACACTATTTAGTTGCCATCCTAAATGCTTAGCAATATCTTCGGCATTAATATAACCTTCTTTTACTGCACTACCAAGAATTTCATTAACAAAAATATGCATTGTATCTAAAAGCTGCGATAAATCCAAAGTGCAGGAATTATATTCCCCTGTCCCAAGAATTGTAAATTCACAATCTGCCAAATTTTTATTAAGGATTGGTGCGATTTTTAATAGAAAATCGTTAAAAGTTATACTCGCTTTCCTTCCAGCAGATAGTTCTAAAATCTGCCAGCACCATTGTTCCTCAAAAGCATCAAGAATGTCATGATATAAATGTAGTTCTATCTTTTTGCCAGCTAATTGTATGATAACATAACGATTGTGTTCAAAAAAAACGTTTTAAATTCATTTCAAACTCAGAATATTCATCTAATTCGTCTTCGGGAGGGTTATAGAAATTATCTTTTATGTTCCCTTGGATTTGAAAGCTAATTCGATCGATGTTGTTCATGCTTGCTAGTAGCTTGTAGGGTGCGTCAGTCTTGAATTTTTTACGAAAACTTTGAGTTTTCTCAACTGACGCACCCTACTAATTGGGCCAGTTGCGTAAGTTCAGGCTGGTAAATAATCGGCGTGTTTTGCTGGCAATTGCGATCGCCCTTCTCTCCCCCTCGAAAATAGAAGAGCGATCGCCCCTTTATATCTAATCCCAAATCCGGCTTAAATACCCCCTCAATCTCTTAGTCCGCGAAGGCGGACTTCGTTTGTATAGAAGCGATTTCAATCGCCGATTGAAATCGCCTATTTTTAAATCGCCGATCGCCCAGATTGTCAATCCTGCAACTTCATCAACGGTTCAATCTGCTGCCTTTGAAACTGCAATTCATCCGCCAAAGGCTGGTAAATTTCCCGATCGCCCTTTTCATCGCAATAATCCCACAAACCATTGTAACAGTGGCGATCGTCATCCCAACCAGGATGGTTGACAATCGGATACAAACAAACTCCATCCACCGGAACTCCGGCTTTGATCGCCGCCGCTACCTCCGTGCACACATAATTGAACCAGACAGGTCTAAAATCGTCTTCAGTACCTGTTTCTGCAACGAATAAGGGCCGGCCGTAGCGATCGAACACTTCTTGCAGCATTTCGCTAAACGGGCGGTACAGCGGATCGGTGTATTTCATCGGATTTTCATTGTGAATCCACTGATTGCGATCGTAATAATTCACCCCAATAATATCGAGATACTTTTCCTGGCCGCCGAGTTCGGGGCGAAAACGTCCGGCCAACATATCCCAAGCTTGATATTGAGATAAACGATAACCTTCCGCCGCGTCTTTATCCTCCGGTTTGTCGGGGTCGGCAATAATGTTAATTACCGGGTCGATTTGCACGATGCGCGTGCTGGGATTGACTTCCCAAACTGATTCTATCGCTGCGATCGACGCTTTGATCAACTGGATTTTGAGTTCGTCTCCCCGCCCTTTTGCAAACGGATTGATATAAGCAACATCGCCGCCGGCCCAAGCAATAAATGAAATTTCATTGACAGGTGTCACGAAAGGTGTTTGGTCTGTTTCCTCCGTTAGCACTTGCATAAAAGCACGCACCATATTGGCAAACCTGGTCACGAATTCGGGGCTGAAAATATCAATATCGTCGGGCCAGCCGTAGTGAAACAAATCCCAAATTACCTGCATTTTGGTGTCGCGGGCGGCGCGGATAATTGGTAGGGAACTGGAAAAATCGTATTTTCCGGGAGTCTGTTCTATCAAATGCCAGCGGAGGCCTTCGCGGACTGTGTAAATGCCCTGTTCTTGCAAGCGTTGGTAGTCGGCTGCTGCAAATTTATCGTGGCCGGTGGCGGCTGTGACATCGAGGCGTTTTCCCGATCGCAATTTGTGGGTGGAACATTCAAATCCGCCCATGAAAAAACTTTGAAACATTGCTGGTTATTGGTTATTGGTTATTGGTTATTGGTTATTGGTTATTGGTTGTTGGTTATTGCGAATTTAGTAGGGTGCGTCGCCCTCGACTAACTTCAACTCAAACCAAAAATCTCAGTAGCGACGCACCTTTAGTATCGTAGGGTGCGTCGCCCTCGACTAATTTCAACTCAAACCAAAAATCTCAGTAGCGACGCACCTTTAGTATCGTAGTATCGTAGGGTGCGTCGCCCTCGACTAGCTTCAACTCAAACTAAAAATCTCAGTAGCGACGCACCAGACTAAACAGTAAGTTACGTCAGACTTATGGCGTTATGGTGCGTCGCTAAGGAATCTTTGTAAATAGCTGGGATTGTCGCAGCGACGCACCCTACTTTTACTTAAATACCCTCTTGATTTTTTAGTTGTGGTGCGTCGCTAAGGAATCTTGGTAAATAGCTGGGATTGTCGCAGCGACGCACCCTACTTTTACTTAAATACCCTCTTGATTCTTTAGTCTATTTAGCACTGAGTTGTAGTTTGCTGTGTACTTTCTTCGGGAATATCCCAACCGAGAGTTGCCGCCGCGATCGCCTCTATGGGAAACTTGGGAGTGCGATCGGCATACAGCAAACCGTTAGCTTCTTGGAAAGTATCGGTTAACTGTGTATAGCAAAATCCGCTGAACATTTCCACTCGATTTACTACTTTCAACAGCGCGCTGTAGCGGTGTCGCAATTCAGAGGTGTCGGAGGCGCGCACGTAGCCCCAAACTCTGTGAAAATCGGGGTTTTCGCGGCCGGCGCAGGCGATGCCGCCGAACTCTGTCAGCATCACGGGCTGTCCTTGATGTGGGTGTCCGTCGAGGGTGAGAACTCGCCCGCCGGGACGCCCGCGATCGAACAAATCGGCTAACTGGACTTCCGGCCCGTAGCGTTTTGCCACAGTTTGCGGGTTGTTGTCGTAGTCGTGAATCGCCAGGATGTCGGTATCTGTGCTTTCCCAGCCGTCGTTGCTAATTACGGGGCGAGTCGGATCGAGGGTTTTGGTCAAAAAATATAGGGCTTGCACGTAGTGGCGGTGGGCTGCCGCTTCGACTAAATTCGGAACTCCCCAGGATTCGTTGAACGGCACCCAAACTACAATACAGGGATGGCTGGAGTCGCGATCGATCGCTTCCGTCCACTCCCGCGTCAATCTGTCAACGGCCTTGGGAGTGAAGCGGTAGGCGCTGGGCATTTCTTCCCAAACTAACAGCCCCAACACGTCGGCCCAATACAAAAATCGCGGATCTTCGATTTTTTGGTGTTTCCGGACGCCGTTGAAACCCATTGCTTTGACTAATTCGACATCGCGGCGCAAGGCTTCGTCGGAAGGGGCCGTCATCAGGGTATCGGGCCAGTAACCTTGGTCGAGTACCAGTCTCAGGTAGTAGGGGCGGCCGTTTAGCATGAAGCGATCGCGCTGAATGCTGACAGTCCGCATCGCGGTGTAGGATTTAATCTCGTCAAGCAGTTTGCCGTCGGCCCAGAGCTCCACCTGTGCGTTAATTAATGTAGGTTTTTCGGGACTCCACAGCAGTTCGTTGCGGTAGTCGTCGATTCCCGGATCTGAAAGGGCAATGCGGCGGTGGATTTCGCCGTTGATGACTTCGTAGGTATCGTTAACCAGCAGCAAGCAGCCGATCGACAGTTTAACCTTAATTTGAATCCCCGATTGGCGATCGCCCGCCACAAACGCTTCAAAACCGATTTCCCAGCGTTCAAACTGCGGAGTCCAGCGGATGCGATCGATATAAGTATGAGGCACCAATTCTACCCACACCGTCTGCCAAATGCCAGTTGTGCGCGGGTACCAGATGCTGTGGGGTTCCACTTGCCAATCTTGCTTGCCGCGCGGTTTTGCCAAATCTTGCGGGTCGTCCTGGGCCCAGACGGTAATTCGCTGCGGCCCCGCGGGGTTTAAAACTGCTGTAATGTCTGCCGTGAAAGGAGTGTGCCCGCCTTCGTGTTCGATGACAAACTGACCGTTTACCCAGACGCGGGCGCGGTAGTCTACGGCGCCGAAGTGGAGGAGAACTCTGCTTTCTGTGTGGGGTACGTCAAATTCGCGATCGTACCAACAGTTAGCGTGAAAATTTGTGTCGCCGATCCCGCTTTTGATTGATTCGGGAACAAACGGCACTTCTATAGTGTGACTCCAGTCCGTAATGTCGATCGGCTGCACGCAGCGTCCCGCGTCATCATAAGCAAACCTCCACTTACCGTTCAGACAAATCCAGTTGCTGCGGCGCAATTGGGGGCGCGGATAACCTGTTTTCCGCCCTTGAACAGTCACCTTATTGTCTAGAGTGGAAGACTCTTCTATATCACAATTTTCTAGTTCTCTACCTAACCAACTCATCGGCACATCTACCCGAAGTTATATGTATAGGTTAGCGACTATTCCCGCGACTTTGACAAGTTTTTTGCAATCTAATTTATCCCTCAATAATTAAAAATTTTCACTTCAAACAGCCTGAACTTTAAATCAAACAAACTGAACCTTAAGCGAACAAATTATTAAGTCGTAGGGTGCGGATCCGTTAAAAATCCCTAAAAAAAATCGACTTTTCGAGTAGCGACGCACCTGATTTCTTGAATAGTTCGTACCCAAAAATCCCACAATTATAGCCTCGATCAAAAAAATAAGGTATAGCCTTTCTCAAAAAGATGAGGTATGTTGTTGGGCTTCAGCCCTCTTTGAATTTGTTGTATAGCAAGATATGCACCTAACAACTCCATTTACAGTCATACCTCATCTATCTGAGAAAGGCTATATGCCAATACGGTTTACTTAACACTTTTTATGCCCCGGAGATCCCCCTAAATCCCCCTTAAGAAGGGGGACTTAAGAGCTTTCTTGTCCCCCCCTTGGGAAGGGGGGTTAGGGGGGATCTGCCTTAAGTAAACCGTATTGGGCTATATGCCTGTTTTTCAAGTAATCAATTTAAAAGAAAATCGGCAATTATAAAAAAGCTTCAGGTTTAAAAGCCCAGAAGCCCCTCACCAATTACCAATTATCATAAGCGTGCCTCATCTATAGCGGTTCTCACAAAGATTAGCGGACGTTGTTGGGAAGAGAGCCCTCTTGATTTAAGCGGTTATGTAAGCTGTCAGCCATACCTCATCTTTTTGAGAAAGGCTATATCTGAAAAATGCCATAGGGATTGTCTGGCTTCGATGTACCCTAGAAATACTCCCACTCTCTCCTAGTTAGCAACACTTTGCAAACCTTCTAAAGGTTCAGTTAGGTCACCTGTGAAAGGAACTTCTTCCGGAGGTGGCAAACACTGAAATATCTGTTCTAGTCCCGTGAGTTCAAATAGCATTCTAACTTGTTCGCTCATGGCAGATATCAAAAGTATACATCCGCTGTCTCTAACTAATTTCATAATCGCCACTACAGCCATTAATTCCGAATTTTTAAGGAAAATGATATTTGAAAAATCGAGCATCAGAATTTTGCCACCCCTTTCAATTAGGCGCTCTATTTCTTTCTGAAACTGAGGAAATTGAGAACCTTCCAAAACCTGATGAGACAAAACAGTTTTAACGATAGTGCTCATGTTCACCTTAACCCTTGTTTGAATTGTTTAATAACTTTTGAGAAAAGCAGAGTAAAGCGCGCACCTTACATTTTTACCAGAAAACATTGGTTGAAAGCCGGAACCCGATCGCGATAAATTAAAAGAAGACAATTCATTACCCCAATGCTCTTCCTTATAGGTAGAGGTCGCCCTCATCTGTCAACTGTCAACTGTCAACTATCAACTGACATTTTTAGCCTTACCAACTCACAGCTTGCAGCTATAGCAATCCTAAATCATTTGTAAATTTCTTACTCCCTCCCCTTAATAAGGGGAGGGTTGGGGTGGGGTAAAAAACTTTACGACTCATTAATCATTTGTAAATTTCTTACTCCCTCCCCTTAATAAGGGGAGGGTTGGGGTGGGGTAAAAAACTTTACGACTCATTTGGGACTGTTATACTTGCTAGCAGATTTGCCATTGCCGTTGACAGCAGCAACTTCTAGAGAAGCAGCGGCTGGGAGTTCAGCAACTGCGTTCGACGAACTCAAATTAGAGGCACCATCGTTAAGATTTGCCGCCAATTCAATCACCGGATTTGTCGTAATTTGAGTATAAGTTGTCAAAGCTTGAGCGACAACTTGATCCATGTTGTAATACCTGTAAGTCGCCAGCCTTCCCACAAAAGAAACTCCGGGAGTCGCATCAGCCAAAGCCTTATATTTCTTGTAAATTTCCGCATTTTCCGGACGCGGAACCGGGTAGTAAGGGTCTCCCTCAGCTTGGGGATATTCGTAGACAATGCTCGTTTTTGAATGCTCTTGTCCGGTGAGGTATTTAAACTCCGTGCAGCGAGTATATAAATGCTCGTTCGGGTAATTTACCACCGGTGCAGCTTGGTGTACGGGTACGTTCAGCGTCTCGTGCTTGAATTCCAAGGAACGGTAAGGCAGTTTTCCATAGCAATAATTGAAATAGGAATCCACCGGCCCGGTGTAAATCATTTCCCCGTAAGGAATAAAACCCTCAATCTCGCGGTAGTCGGTATTCAGCATCACCTTGATGTTTGGGTGAGACAGCATCTTTTCAAACATCCGGGTGTAGCCGTGCAGTGGCATTGCTTGATAGGTATCGGTAAAATACCTATCGTCCCGGTTAGTGCGGGTGGGCACGCGCGCAATCACTGATTTGTCGAGTTCCGACGGATCCATTCCCCACTGTTTGCGAGTGTAGTTGCGGAAGAATTTCTCGTAAAGTTCGCGGCCGACTTTGCCGACAACGACATCTTCGGAAGTGCGAATGTAATCCTTTGGTTCCGCTACCTTCGCGAAAAAATCTTCAACTTCAAATGATGTCAGATTCAGTCCGTAAAGTTTGTTGACGGTGTTGAGATTTATCGGAATTGGCAGCAGTTGACCGTCAACGCTGGCGAGGACGCGGTGTTCGTATGGCCGCCACTCGGTGAACTGCGAAAGGTACTCGAAAACTTGGCGCGAATTGGTGTGAAAAATGTGGGGGCCGTATTTGTGAACGAGGATGCCGTGATTGTCGTAATGGTCGTATGCGTTGCCGCCTATGTGGTTGCGGGTATCAATTATCAAGACTGTTTTTCCCGCCTGAGTTGCTAGTCTTTCGGCAATAACGCTACCTGCAAATCCGGCTCCGACAATTAAATAGTCAAACATTAAAACACCTCTGGTAATGGGGAATGGGGAATGGTTATTAGTTATTAGTTATTAGTTATTAGTTATTAGTTATTAGTTATTAGTTATTAGTTATTAGTTATTAGTTATTGGTAGCAACTCCAAACTACCAACTATCAACTGTCAACTGCCAACTGCCAACTGCCAACTGCCAACTGACTTCTTACTTTCGATCGCACTTTCGATCAACCCCAGCATTTCGCCCCAGGTATTGTCCCAAGAATTGTCTGCTAAAAAGGCGTCAACTTCGCTCACCCACTTGGCCCGAGCTTCCGAAGTTTCGCCCATGATTTCTTCAGCAGCAGCAACGAATTCTGCAACATTGCTGGCAATCCGAACCAAGCCGTTTTCTCCGTAGGGGCGCACCACGTCGCGGATCGGAGTAGAAATCACCGGTTTGCCGGCAGCGAGGTATTCGGGAGTTTTCGTCGGACTAATAAATTTAGTCGATTCGTTAATCGCAAAAGGCAGCATTGCTATATCCCATCCGCCCAGATACGCTGGCAGTTCTTGATAAGATTTGCCGCCGAGATAGTGTATGTTTGGGTGAGTTGGGAGAGTAGCCGGGTCGATTTTCACCACCGGGCCAATTATGACTAAATGCCAGTCCGGCTTCGCTTCAGCAATGCCGCGCAGCAGTTCGATATCCATGCGTTCGTCTATAACCCCAAAAAATCCCAAACGCGGGTGAGGAATATCTTTTTGATCCGTCGGTTCTTCTGAAAGATTTCTCGCTATAGCAAAATGTTCTTTTTCGATGCTGCTGGGGAAAGCATGAATGTTGTGATGCTGGTGCTGTTTCGCTTCGTATAGGCTGTGCCCGCCTGTAAATACGACGTTTGCCCGCTTTAATAATTGGATTTCATTTGCTTTTAAATCCGGGTGCGCGCCGTGAAATGCTGACAGTTCATCCATGCAGTCGTAGACTACAGCTAGCGGCTTTAAGTGGTTTGTGAAACTGACAGCCATTGGTGTGTAATACCAGAGGATGTACTGGCTAATTTCTGCTGCTTGAAACAAATCATCAAGCATGGCTTGCTGAGCAGTTTGTGCAGTTTCTTCGCTGATTCCTTCGCTCAGGTGCGGTACTATTATCCAGACGCCGTTTTCGTGAATGCTGACATCAAGCCGCCAATCTGTAGCCGAGCTAAAAACAGGTTCTTCTACAAAAAATACGCGGCGATTTTTGGCACAGCGGCCTAAGAGATGTTGCGGGCGCTGATAGACGAAATTCCACCGCAAATGAGACAGGCAAACTAAATCCGGTGCATCTAAAGCAGCAGGTTTTGATAAGTTAGCGCGCAATGCGGGTGAGGGTGCGAATTGAGAGGGAGATTTTGCGGGATCTATCGAGGTAAATCGGATCTCCCATGCTCGACCTTTATTGCTATAATTTTTGTTTGCTGAGTTTTCTGGGGGGGACATAATTAGCCTCTGGAATTTGTCAATGAAAATTTGTTAATGAAAATTGGTTAGTGAAAATTTGTCAATAAAATATCCTTCTCAGCAGTGTCTTACTGAAATTCGCAAGCATCAATCTGAGAATTTTTAGTTGACGAGCAAGCGCCGCATTTATTGGCTCAAACAAAGCAACTGCTTAGGTGCGGAAAAACACGCTTATCTGCTTTTTTCAGAAGTGAAACTGGAGATAAGTTAATATTCTTAGACTTGCTATTGTTGTTAAATCTAACTCAGTTTTTCTGCGATTACTTCTATCTGAAGGATGACTTCGAGCGCTGTGCCTAGCTTGCACGCTTTTCAAAAGCGTTTAAAATGGCGATCGCTCTTGTAAAATGACTCTTAACTGGCAGGTACAGGGCTCTAGGATTTGAGATTTGAGATTTGAGGTTTGAGATTGAATAATTGGGAAGGGCTGATGAATTAAGGGTTTGAAGCTTGGCTACCCTTGCATTGTGTTTTTAAACAGGTGTTAAAACTGAGCGAGTTTTAGGTTTTTATTGGGAGAGTAGAGAAAAATTGCGATCGAGTTTTTGTTGCTATTTGCTTTAGCCAACTTCGCATTTTTTCAACTTATGCGATCGCACACCTACAAAATTTGTATCTTCATATACAATTGCTTTGCCGACATTTATGACTTCCGATAGATTAACAATTGACAGTTTATGTATTTGGGTTCAACCCACATCTGGTACTCTTCTCAACTATACCAGAGAAACCAGGTAACAGCGACGAGAAACGTAGGATTTTACGCGAGTCTGCGACAAGAAACCAAGGTGAGGAGATTGGTGCAAGATGTGAGGTTAAACTGACACCCAGGGTACAAATCTCAATCATCCCTCTAAGGGCGGGTTTGCCGATATCTGCGATTCCCGCACCAAATATCGACGCAAACCCGCGACTAGAAGATAGCAGGAAATTTACCAAGAAGAATGGGTTTAAAGCCTCCTCCTTCTAGCTAGAGGGAAATAAAACAAAATTATTCACTGTTTCAATCCTCGGACTTTTATGGAGAGGTAGCCCTCAATTGGTCAACTGTCAACTAAGAGGGCAGGCCCGCACCATCCACTGCCCCTACAACTGTCAACTGTCAACTGTCAACTGTCAACTGAAAGTCGGCGGCTGTCAATTTTGGCGATTCCCCCTCCAAAGGCAAAATCTTGCACCATCGAACTCTTTAAGAAATCGTGGGGAAAACCCAATTCAATGGCACTTACTTTGTCTAGCTGCTGCATTTGTTCGGCAGTTAATTCAAACTCCAAACAAGCCAGATTTTCTTGAAGTTGCGAGAGTTTGCGGGAACCAACAATCGGAATCACATCGACTGACTGTTGTCGCAACCAATTCAGGGCTACTTGAGAACTAGGTTTGCCAATTTCGGCTGCTATTTTACTAACTTCAGCCGCAATATTGAGGTCTCGTTCGCTAATTTTTCCAGATTCAGATGAATTAAGCCGTTTAGCTTCGCCTGCGGTTTCTGAAATGTTGTATTTTCCGGTTAGCAAACCGCCTGCTAGGGGACTCCAAGCTGTGACGCCAATATCGAAGGCTTTTGCCATGGGGAGCAAATCGCGTTCGGGAGTTCGCTCTTTTAAAGAATACTCGATTTGCAAGCCGATAAATGGTGTCCAGCCGCGCAGGTTGGCGATCGTATTTGCTTGAGAAATAATCCAAGCCGGTGTATCGGAAATGCCGATGTAAAGAATTTTGCCGGCGCGTACCAAGTCGTCAAAGGCGCGCATTACTTCTTCGACGGGTGTCGTAAAATCCCAAGCGTGCAGCCACAGCAAATCTATGTATTCAACTTGCAATCGCTTCAAACTGGCTTCTACTGCTTGCACCATATTTTTGCGGTGGTTGCCGAAACCGTTGATTTCGCCATTTTTCATGTTAAGACTGTATTTGGTGGCAACTACCCATTTTTCGCGATCGCCCCCGATGAAGTCACCGACATATTTTTCGCTGGTACCGTTGGTGTAGAGATTCGCGGTATCGATGAAATTGCCGCCCGCTTCTGCAAAGGCGTCGAACATCTTCCGGCTTTCGTCGTAGGAACCGCCCCAACCCCATTCTTCACCAAAAGTCATGGTTCCGAGGCAGATTTCGGAAACGCGAAGTCCGCTGTGACCTAGTAGTTTGTATCTCATGTCACCTATCTGTTAGTTCATTGCGCTTAAGAGTATATATCTGAATTTGCTGTGTCCGCATCAGTCGGAGGTGAGGAGTTTTGGGAGTGCCAAGAGTTCCCAGTTGGATTTTGAATCTTTTGTCAATTTAGGAGTTGCAATTAAATAACTGAAGCGATACAGATTGCGGTTCGTAGTGCGGACTTCAGTCCGCATAATGCGGACTGAAGTCCGCACTACAAACTTTCATTGTTATGGTAATTGAGCGGACACGATCTAACTTACTGATTGGACGATCGCAATTAATGCTGGCACTGCAAAATTAGATACAAGCAACAGGACTTCGAGATAATTAATTCTATTTAGCCAGATCGGCATAAAATGCGAAGTCTGTCACCCCGTCAAACATTACCGTCTGTCTCTAAACCCGCGAAACCGACGCAGCCAGCGCTAAACGCGATATCGGCGGAGGAGAGTTTGACTCGCGACAAGGATGTCAATCGCCGAATCATACAGGGGGTCGCTTCACCAAAAACGCCACACACTCAACATGAGAAGTCTGAGGAAAGAAATCTGCCGGCTGCACCCGAGCTAACTGATAATCCCCATTTTCGCACAAAATCTTCAAGTCGCGAGCCAAAGTCGCTGGTTTGCAGCTAACATAAACAATGCGATTCGGTTTGATTTCCTCGATCGTTTCTAACACCGCGCGATCGCACCCTTTCCTAGGCGGATCGAGCAGCACAATATCCGGTGTCAATCCCAAAGCAGGCAGCAAACTCTCTACAGTTCCCACCTGAAAATCGACATTTTTCAAATCATTTAACTCAGCATTTAATTTGGCTTGCTCGATCGCAGCAGGTTGCACTTCTAAACCGATCGCTATTTTGACTTGTTTTGCCAGCGGCAAAGTAAAAGTCCCAATTCCGCAGTAAGCGTCAACCAAAACCTCGCTTCCGTGCAAATTCAACTCTCCGACAATCACCTGCAACAAGGCCTCAGCAGCCTCTGTGTTTACCTGGAAGAAAGTATCTGCCCTTAGCTGAAAATTCAAACCCGCAAACTTTTCTCGCAGATAAGACTGGCCAGCAATGCAGCGAGTTTCTGCACCAAAAATTACATTAGTTTGAGCTGGATTTACATTCAAACAAACACCGACAAGTTGAGGATATTGTTTCAGCCACTCAGCGGCTTGTGCTTCGATTCCCGGCAACTCTCCCGTGCGAACTATTAAAGTTAGCAACATTTCTCCTGTGCGCCGTCCAATTCGCAAGGACAAATGACGCAATTCTCCTGTATGTTTCTTTTCATCATAAACTGGCCAATCCCGCCAGTGAATGTCTTCTTTGACTTCTTTTAACAAAGGATTGAGGCGCGGATCTTGCACCGGACACTGATTTAGATTGACTAATTTGTGGGTACTTTTTTGATAGTAACCTGCTTGCACTTGATTAGTCGCAGAAATTGCTACCGGATAAGTAGCTTTGTTGCGGTATCCCAAAAATTGGGGAAATCCTTCGATTTTTCCCGTTAAGATTTCATCGACTTGCACATCGCTAAATCCGCCAATTCGTTCTAAAGCTTGAATGATTTGATTTTGCTTGGCTGCAAGCTGGTATTGATAATCTACGTGCTGCCACTGACAGCCACCGCACTTGTCGGCGACAATGCAGTTGGCTCGGATGCGGTGTTCGGAGGCTTCCAGAAGTGTGTCCAGCTTGCCTGTAGCATAGCTGGATTTGACTTGCACGAGGCGCGCGAGGATGCGATCGCCCGTGACGGTATCGGGTACAAACACCACTAACTCACCAAAACGACCAACTCCGTCTCCGGTGTCTGTCAAGTCCGTAATCTCTATCTCAATCAGTTGACCTTGCTGGCAAGGGTTTGCCACTTTCGTCGAGTTTCGGGTGGGGAATTTAGATTTGCTCACAAGTAGTCGTGGTAGGATTTAATATGGTAATGCAATATCGCTCTCTCTTGTTTGAGATGAGTCGTAGCGAAGCGAGGCGCAAGCCATCGCACTCAAGCTCAAGTGCAGGCAGTCTTCCTGCTTCCGAACCCCTTTCTGCTACAGCCAAAGCTTGCGTTAGAGAACATTGTTCTCGATCGAGCCTGTGCGATATGCTGTTGGGGCTTGATGGGCCAAAACTCGTGAAACAGTCTAAATGTCTGCCGACATCCAAACTCTCGATCGCAGTTTTTGAAATTTTCCCAGAGTACCTTGCGACACAAGGAAACTAGCTTAGTGACTAAGCATAACGCTTGCGGAGGTTGACCGCCTGCTTCTAAGATCGATTTAATGTTAGCAGCAAGGTAAGTCGCCCAAGCAAGAATCTCATCTTTAACAGATGAGAATGTCAATCAATCTTTTCCTCAAATATCCTCAAATTTGAATAACAATGAGCGTAGTTAGCCAATTTATTCTCCAAGCCGATGACGAACTTCGTTATCCCAGTACCGGCGAACTCCAAAGCATCAATGATTTTTTTAAGACGGGAGAACAGCGGGTGCGTATTGCTACTGCGTTGTCTGACAGTGAGAAAAAAATTGTTGAAGAAGCTAGTAAAAAACTTTGGAAAAAACGCCCTGATTTTATCTCTCCAGGGGGCAATGCTTACGGCCAGCGCGAACGAGCTTTGTGTCTGCGCGATTACGGCTGGTATTTGCGCCTGATTACCTACGGTATCTTAGCCGGTGACAAGGAACCGATCGAAAGCATCGGCTTGATTGGCGTTCGGGAAATGTACAATTCTCTGGGCGTTCCTGTTCCTGGAATGGTTGAAGCTATTCGCTGTTTGAAGGAAGCTTCTTTGGCTTTGCTCAACCAGGATGATGCTAAGGAAGCTGCTCCTTATTTTGATTATATCGCTCAAGCAATGTCTTAATTGAAGAGGCGATCGCTTTTGTGGATGTGGCGGAGCATTCGCGGGTGATTTTGGGGTGATTTTATCTCGCAATTGCTCGCAAATGTTTCGCTTCAATTGACAGTTGACAGTTGACAGTTGACAGTTGACAGTTGACTGAATTGAAGGCAATGCCTTAAGCAATTAACGGCGTTCTCACAGTCGGATGCGGTTCTTAAATTTAGGAAATCTGCTGAGTTTCTGTTACGAAGCAATCCAGTTTGAGCTTTCCCAGATTTCTAAAATATCTTGTCTTTCTACGCACATTTCAATTAAAAAGTCAAGAGTTTTTGATTGATATTGTTTTTTGAATTTCCGACTGTCGTGCTGAATCGATGTTTTGAGCTGCGAGAGTTGTCCAAGTGTGGGGCAGGTTTGGATTTGATGGGCGATCGCATTTTGCCATTCTTCGAGTCTGCGATACGAGATAAATTGTCCGCCTTTATGATGGTGCACGAACACTACATAAGCCCAGGACTCGACTCGCTTAATCAGATTTTGACCCATTTTCAGGAATTGGGCGATCGACCTGACGGTGATGCGGAGCTTTTTCGAGGGTAAGATGCGACGGAATAGTGCTGTCATGGCTGAGTCACTCCTGAACTTACTTGGGTGAGTTGGTGTATCATATCATTCTACACGAATGCAGAGAAATTGCAACTATGTTTGTGAATGTGTAATGCTCAAATCTTGTATGCTGCCTTTCGCAGAGCAAAAGTAAAGCTCGCTTAAGGGTTAAATTAGGTCTGTAAAATGCCGGGATTTCTAGACTTTAAGGCTGTAGTCGAGCAGGAAAAGCTGCGTCCTGTGCGATTTACCGATACGGGACGCGGTAGACTCGGAAAGCTTCTGAAAGCAGGTAGAGAGCTTCGAGGTTGGTCGATTATTGAAACAGAAATGGTAACAAAAGAATACGAGGCCGCTCTGTTTCGGACAGCAGGAGAGCCTGTACCAAAAGATGTCGGCATTAGTAATGCTACTGTCAGTCGCTACGAACGGGGGAAGTTAGAAAGCTTGGATTGGCGATCGCTCTCTCTGTTATGCTTTGTCCTAAAGCCGATCGATCCTGTAACAAGTCAACCCCTCGAACCGACAAACGCTCTCTATATCGCTTGCGAACATCCGCCGTACAACGATGCGAAGCTCTACGAGTAGTTGATATCTGAACTTATTAAACCAAATTAGTTAGATTTGGAGTTTTTAACCGCAGAGAGCGCAGAGGGCGCAGAGGAGGAGAAAAGAGAGAGATCGATCGTTCTGATACCCACGGATTTGATGTTAAGCATCGCTCTTTTGCTTGGCCAGTAAAGCCTTAGCTTTTTGCCACAAAGCATCTAACTCTTCGGGCGGATAATCGGATAAAGGTCGATCGCACGCAGCCTCAACTTTAGCAAACCGCTGTACGAAGCGATCGTTCGTTCCCTGCAAAGCAGCCGACGGATCTAAGTCGTACCAGCGAGCCAATTGAACCAACACAAACATAATATCTCCCAATTCCGACTGCTGGGCGGCCTTATCCTCGTGTTTGAGAGCGTGTTCAAATTCCGCCATTTCCTCGTGAAACTTATCCCAAACGCCGTCTACACTGTCCCAATCAAAACTCACCTCCGCAGCTTTTTGAGAGATTTTGGCTGCGGCGGTAATTGGCGGCAAAGTGCTGGCATAACGGCTCATTTTCGAGGCTAAAGTTGGTGGCTTTTCGGCAGTTATGCCCTTTTCTGCTGCTTTGATTTTTTCCCAGTTTTCGTTAACTTCATCGACACTGTTAATTTCTACATCTCCGAAGACGTGGGGATGGCGCCGAATCAGTTTTTCCGTGATTCCCGCAGCGACTTCGGCGAAGGTAAATTGTTCGGATTCGCTGGCAATTTGAGCTTGCAAAATTACCTGTAATAATAAGTCGCCCAATTCTTCAACGATCGCACTTTTGTCTCCTTTACGAATCGCGTCGGCGGTTTCATAGGCTTCTTCGATGATATGCGGAATCAGAGTTTCGGGAGTTTGGGCTAAATCCCAAGGACATCCGCCGTCGGGCGATCGCAATTTGGCCACAACTTCTATCAGGTTTTCGAGTGCTACGAGCGATCGACTGTGGGAATTAGACATGAGAATTTACCTTAAGAAGAGGGAAGTTCGGCAACGGATTCTGTAACGGATGTAACGGATGTAACGGATGTCACTCCGAAGGTAGAAGGTAGAAGGTAGAAGGAATACATAGACAGCCAGCTCGATCGCGAGCGATATTTTTACATTTTATTAGGTGGATTTACTTGTTCACCTCTTAGATTTGCTAGACGTGCGGCGGGGAGCTTTGCTTTTGCGCCTCTTAATAGTCTTAGGAGCGTGCAACCCGCTCAATCCTTTCTTTTTGAACTGTTTGTAAGCCGAACCGCCCCAATCGCTGAGATAGTGGCTCATCGCGCCCAATTCCAGACCGACGTAGATGGCTATAAATTCGATATAGTGTTCCAAGAGCGATCGACCGTAACCCAAAACCGCTTCCTGCCAATTTCCGGCTAAGTTGCCAATTTTTTCGGCGATCGTCAATCCCAAGACTCCTATAACGGCGATCCAGATAGCGAGGTACAAGATTCGCAAAGCAGTGCCGATCAGAGGCCCGTGGGACAAAAAAGATCGGTGGCGCAGGCTTTTTTGGTAGGGAAGCCAAATAAATTTGAACCATCCCCAGCGCTGGTACTGACAGGAGTAAATATCTAAATCCGGGCCAAACATCAGTCCGCCGACTAGGAAGCTGCCGGAAACGAGCAAAGTCAGGTTGCTGTTTTGAGTGTGGCCAAAGGTGACGCCTGCCACCAGGGGCAAACACCATAGGGTGATTCGATCGTGCGTGCGGCCAGAGGGCATTAAAAGTTTATGATTTTTTTAGTTGATCTTTCTGGGATACTGTGATATGATAAGTCCCTGTAAGCGCAATTGGGCGATTAGCTCAGTGGTAGAGCGCCTGCTTTACACGCAGGATGCCGTAGGTTCAAATCCTACATCGCCCATATCCAATTGAAAAGCTATTACTAAGGGATTAAATTTTTAAACCTTTGGTAACAGCTTTTGCTTGGGAACAGGCATCTTGCCTGTTCCACAACAGATTTAATTTCTTGTGCAACAGGCATCTTGCCTGTTGTTAAAAAAACTTATGGGGAATGGTGCAAGATGTGCGATCGACCAAACTTAACATTTTGTGGCGGATGTCCCACAAGTAGGCACTCAATGCTGGAAAATTAATCTATTGATTGATTTTCCTTTTTAACATCGTCAGATATATGAAGCCTAAAATAACTAGCCCGATCGCCTGGAAACAAGCTGAACTACTCATGCAGCCGGCGATGATCCGAGTGCTAGACAACATCCGCAAACAACTAGAGGAGTCAGTCTGGACAGGAACTTATCAAGAAGTACAGGTTCCGATTCCCGGCTATCAACTAATTTTAGAGCATCAAGGCGATCGCAGATCCGTCGATATTTGGGAACTTTGCTATCGAGTCTGCTTTGTCAACTACCAGCCAGCCCACACTCCAATGCAAAGCCAGGAAGTTGTAATTGACACTGATTTAATTGACGAAGACACTGGTGATGTACATTGGAATCGTCTTGATGCCAAAGCGAGTCAATTAATACAAGAAGTTTTTGCTAATTTGAGTCAGTTGACAGTT
Organism: Microcoleus sp. CAWBG58; assembly: GCF_020883045.1. Classification (NCBI taxonomy): domain Bacteria; kingdom Bacillati; phylum Cyanobacteriota; class Cyanophyceae; order Oscillatoriales; family Microcoleaceae; genus Microcoleus; species Microcoleus sp. CAWBG58. The sequence goes on from NZ_JAHRFA010000029.1 coordinate 26,561, forward strand.
GACAGTTGACAGTTGACAGTTGTAGGGGCAGTGCCCCCGTGCCTGCCCTCTTAGTTGTAAGTTGACAGTTGTCATCGGTAGTCAGAAACCGGGTTTTTTCACGATAATAATTGGTTACAATCCCAAGATTATGTAAAAAATCCGGTTTCTCGGCCTCGGAGTGCGATCGCAAACTCAAAAGCAAGCATTAATAATTCAATACACGCTGAAAGCTTAAATCTCAAATCTCAAATCCTATGCTAATTCAAGAATTGCACGACATTCAAGCCGCAGCAGGCGCTACTTTTGCAGAGTTAGCAACCACAGAAACAGTCCCTATCAGTTTTGGTAACGACGCTGCCGCCATGGCAGCAACTAAACAAGGTGTGGCTTTGTGCGATCGCACTCACTGGGGACGCATTCAAATCTCCGATAGCGATCGCCTGCGGTTCTTGCACAATCAAAGTACCAATAACTTTAACATACTCAAACCCGGTCAAGGTTGCGACACCGTGTTCGTCACATCCACCGCACGGACGATCGACCTCGCGACAGCCTATGCTACAGAAGATGCTGTCATATTGCTAGTTTCAGCCAACCGCCGGCGCCAATTGCTCGAATTGCTCGATCGCTATATTTTCCCAATGGATCGCGTAGAATTAACAGATATAACCGATACAACCGTTGCTTTCAGTCTCCTCGGCCCCGAAAGCACTCAACTACTAGAAAAACTCGGAGTTACCGAACTAGACAATCAATCCTACGCTACTCACAAATCGATAAAAACCCCCCCTCTTTCGGCGGATGAAGGGGAGGTTCGAGTTGCTGTTGGTAGCGGTTTAGCAACTCCTGGATACACGTTAATTGCGCCAGCCAGCGACGCAGCCCGCTTGTGGACTGAGTTAGTTAAAGCTGGGGCCGTACCAATGGGCGATCGAATTTGGGAACAACTGAGAATCGAACAAGGACGCCCCGCACCCGATTTTGAACTCACAGACGATTACAACCCCCTAGAAGCGCGCCTTTTACACACAATTACCTATGACAAAGGCTGCTACATCGGCCAAGAAACAATTGCCCGGTTGAACACCTACCAAGGAGTCAAACAGGAACTTTGGGGCGTGCAATTGAGCGGCCCCGTTGAACCCGGAACAGTCATCACAATTGGAGAAGAAAAAGTCGGCAAACTCACCAGTTTTGTCAAAACCGAATCCGGCTATTTTGGACTTGCTTACATCCGCACCAAAGCCGGAGGCGAAGGACTGAAAGTGCAGCTAGGAGAAATTGCCGGAGAAGTAGTAAACCTACCTTATTTAAGTTAATCAGCATAGGTTCGTAGTGAGGACTTCAGTCCTCTGAATTTATGCGGACTGAAGTCCTCACTACGAACCCAGAGCGCCTGTTTTAGTGGACATTAAATAATGACATATCCCTCCCTTAAAACAGCTTCACTAACCTGCGGTTCCGGCTCTACAGGGTCGCTGTAATAAGTATCAATATGTTTAATAAAACCTTCCCGATCAGCTTTCAGATGTGATTCAAGTGCTTAGATAGCCTGCTTTTTTGTCGCGTAATACGATTTTTTTTAAAGATGTGCTAGAAATAAATAATGTAAAATTAAAGACCATCCTGTGAGAAAACCAATGACATGATTCGTTAAAGATGCTAAGATTTCCTGAACTTTTACGCGGAGTTTGTCAAGATCACTAAAAACTAACTTTCGCTTAAAATTCTTTGATGTATTCCCACACTTTTTCTGTTGGATTTACTTCAGAACAATGAAGAGGCTGAAATAGTAAAATAATATTGTCTGGCAATTCAAATGTGCTTAAAAGATGACCCGGAGCATTATCGACTTGAATGATATAGCGGTTTTCACAAAGATTCGCGGACGTTGTTGGGAAGAGAGCCCTCTTGATTTTAGCGGTTATGTAAGCTGTCAGCCATACCTCATCTTTTTGAGAAAGGCTATATGCAATTCATCGGGATATTCAAGCGACAATTGTTCCAAATATGCTTGAAAACAAACTTTATCTAAATGGGAAAACTCCCAAAAAAAACTTCGTCCAGTAGATGGAGATACTGCTCCGTAAAGCCAGAAATATTTAAATTTCCATTGATGTTTTCCTACGGGTTTTACACCCCGTAGTGTTATTCTTCGTCTCTGAATTGTATGTAGTCCTAATCGAGTTTCATCACTACACCAAAACAGAAATTTTTTGTATTTCTTTACTTGGTCAGGAGCTTTATTCAGCAAGGCTTTGATTTTTTGAGACAGGCTATTCTTGAATTCATTGATTGCAGTTAAATTTTGTTCACTACTCCGGGGCCTTGGGATTTTTAATTTACTTTTCAACTCCCCTTTAACCAATGAGTATACAGCTTGATAACTACTAGGTATCTCTTTGATAAACCATAGCCAGAGATGAACTTCTTTATAACTAACTGGAAAATCCTTCGGGGTCTCTCAATTCTTGTTGTAATGCAGCCGCTACTTCAACCGATTTTTTTTTTGGTCTACCAAAAATCTGCCGATTTTTTAACAAGTTTTCTATGCCACCCTCTTTATATTGAAAGAGCCAGCGATGAATTGTGGTTTCACTTTTACCCAAAAATGACGATACTTCTCGGACTGTTTCTACTTGTCTTGACTGAAACAAATAAAGCATTTGAACTTTATTATATGCTAAAATTCTTTTTTGTTTTTTCCGAATCTCTAGCAATACTTCTATAGATTCGGTAATCTTTATATGAGGACGCCCAGACATTTTAATGTTCTCCTTTACTTGGCAGGTAACTCTAGCATAACTTTAAAAAATGGTATTACAGATTTTCAGCGCCGATCGCGAGTCAAAGTCTTTTGAGCTAAGGGTTTTAGGCTTATTCAGCAAGCCCTATGTATTCTAGATAATGCCATCACTGAATCGGTTCGCCAAAATATGCTCACGGACAACTAAAGTGAACAGATTCCTTTGGACTTCATACCAATTGCTAATTATCTTTTTAGAGCGCATCAACTCCTATTTGATAAATGCGTGAAGTGAGCAAAATATAGCCTTTCTCAAAAAGATGAGGTACGTCTGAGAGCTGGTATAACCGCTTAGACGTATAGGGCTCGCATCCCAACAACATACCTCATCTTTCTGATAACCGCTATATGTGAGTTTTGATCGCAGAGGTGTCTCTCACCATGAACCGACAAATTCCACATACTTGTTTGAGTCCTCTATGAAAAGTTTCAATGCCCCAATGTATATCGTGAATTGTGATAAATTCACTTCGACTTGTTTCTTGCAGCTTGGACAGTTCTGGCAGATATAAAATATAATGTCTAGAGTCTTCTTTTTTAAAGTCTTTCCTAAACAATTTTATAAATTCAAATTCTTTCAAATGAGTTATTAATCCTTCATCTGCTATCTCTAAATTACTTACCTGGCAATACTTGTGCGGCTCATTAGAGACGGTTCTGTTTTTTTAAATCCCGAATAAAAAAACAGTTTCTGGTTTCTTAGAAACTTTAAGTTTTCTACTCCTGAATACCAACTATAGCGGTTCTCACAAAGATTCGCGGACGTTGTTGGGCTTCAGCCCTCTTGGTTTAAGCGGTTATATAAGCTGTCAGTTATACCTCATCTTTTTGAGAAAGGCTATATCTCCCGTTACTATTCTTGGTTGTACTCCCCATTCTGTGATTTCCCTCACCATTTATCTAAAATAATCGTTTTTGGTTTTTCCCTCTCTTTTATCGTAAATTCTGTAATTGATTGGCACTGAATTACCATAGATGTCACTATAATATAGCGCGATCGAGTTTAATCCTCTGATCGGCTTATGGTATTTACCTGACCAAAAATAGCTAATTAATTCTGTATGTTTTGGTTCACTATACAGCTTTTATATGACTGTATCGTCAACACTTAATATACCTCCTTCTAAGTTGATAAACTTTTCTATTATCGAAAATAAATCTGACGGTTCATATCTCTCTCACCAAAAAGCGATTAATACTATCATCGGAAACGTCTCCCAATATCTCTGAAGTGCCTACTGCACCCCCCAAACTTGAGTTCTGAGAGTAAAAATAAGGTGTATAGCTCCTTATTGCATCGCGCTGTCGAGGTTTTAGTTATTTTTCTGATTGTCCGATACCTGGCACGTAGATGTTCCCTCTTTATCAATGCACTATTTGGTTATTTTGTCAATGCTTAAGTCCTAATTTACTGAAACATTAGCTATATTTGGTAACCTGCCATACAGATAGCTTGAGTAGTAAAAGGCTGTGGAATCGCTGTCAAATATAATGTTAAGAGTTTTAACGCTTGCGCTACTTTATATGAACTTTAAAATTGCGTCAAAACTCGTAGGTGATTGCAAAGAAATAGTAAAGATATGTTTTGAGTATTGCCAACAGCCAGCAACTTAAGTTTATAGTTGTAGAGACAAATGTTTGATAGATCGTGTTCCAACTTAGTCGATCGCCAAAATAAATCGGTAAAAAAATGCTTAATAAAACTACAAGTAGGCTGAAGACAAGTAATTAGTATGAGAGCCGATAGGGTGTCTTTACCATAGGGTGTCTTTCCCATCAAGTCGCTTTCAGTCCAAAAAATCTTAAAATCAAGCAGACTTTAAAAGATTCTGTCCCTCGAAAATCAGTTTAACAACTCGCTTATCAGCAACCGTATTTCTAGAATCTCAAGGAGCCAACAGTGAAAAGTGTAATTAACCCCTCAGAAGTGTTTGAAGGTGCTAGCAAAGCCGAAATAATCGATCGCATCCAACGGTTAGTTCCCCCAGGTTCCCTGGAACCCCAAGATCCTGAAATCCTAGCAGCCCTACAAACTCTCACCGCACAGCTAATCACCGCCTATCAAGCCGACGGACAACTAGAAAGCGATCCTTTTACCGACGTGCGCGATCGTACAATTCACCTGCACGCATCCGCAGTCAACAGGAAAATCAAAGGAAAAACCATTCTCGTAACCGGAGGAGAAGGATGCGTCGGTGCTTTCTTAATCGAAAAACTTCTCGAATTAGGCGCAACCAAAATCATTTCCGCAGATAAAGCCCGATGTCAAAACCCCGAAGACACTCTCCCGCATTTTAACAAAGAAGGTGCAGTAACTTTCTATGCGGCCGACATTCGCAACTTCGATGCACTGAAACATATATTTGAGGTAGAAAAACCAGAGATTGTTTTTCACCTAGCAGCCCAACGCCAACCCGGACTAGCTGAAATCAAAATCCGAGAAACAGTTACAACCAGCCTGTTAGGATGCAAACACGTCATCCAGCTATGCGAAGAATACGGTGTAGCAGACTGCGTATTCTCTTCAACAGGCAAAACATCTCGATACTTTACAACCGAAGTTTACGCAGCCTCCAAAAAGTTTGCCGAATGGCAATTTGCCAAAGCAGCTCAAGCAGGAAACGTCACTTACGGGATGGTTCGCTTTACTCATATGTTGGAAAATAGCTTGTTCTGCGAGCAAATGTCCAAAAAAGTAGAGCAAAGTAAAACTGTCAACGTTCACGCTCCCCACCGCTACGTCACCGCTCAAAATCTTGTCGAAGCCGTACATTTATTGCTGAACTCTCTGGTAGTGTCAGTTCCCGGAAAACTCAAATTTGTCGCCGTCAGCAATCTCGGGTGGCCGACAGAAACCTTGGAAGTCGCTCTTTATAAAATTCTTGAATCAGGCAAAAATCTGCCGATTTATTTTCAAGGACTTTTACCGGGATACGAAGAACCGTTTTTCCTCGGACAGTTTGACTGGAACAAGCCTACAGACATCCATCTGCTAATTAATGTTCTGGAAGATCCTTTTAGAATCATGGATGATTCTGGCGACATGGTAACTGTAGAATTAGCTCCTTTTTCTTTGCGCGTGTTAGATGAACAAGTGTCGAATCTGGAAAAATTAATCAACACTCCAGATTTACCGGAAGTGGAAATCAAGCACGCTCTAGTCGCAGCAGAAAAAGAAGTGATTGCTTCTTCTTTTGCATGGAGTTCTCCCCAAGAGTTGTTAAAGATTTTGCAGTGGGGAATCAATCCCAAGAAATTGCAAGGTTACGGAACAGAAATTGCTGACTACACGGAGATTATCGAACTCCTCCTGCAAGGAATGTACGGGCGGCTCAACGAAGAAGTCTTGAAGAGTGCCGGAATTACTGCTGATGAATTTGAGCAATTAGTTGACAGTCTTTCTACGCTGGATTCTATTCAAGCAGAAGTGGGATATTTGCGATCGATATCGAGATGTGTCAGACAATCTGTAATCCCCGCACACTTCACCCAAAAAAAGTCTGAACCTGTTCCTGTCCGCGATGCAGCGTAATAGGAAAATAGTTTAGCGATCAATTGTGGGGTGCGTCGCTCGCTGGGAGTTTGGTTGAGAGCGAGAATTATTGGTGGCGACGCACCCTAGGCCTATCTGAGGGCTAAAGCCCAACAACATACCTCATACTTCAACTATCTGAGGGCTAAAGCCCAACAACGTACCTTAACTCTCTTGGGGCTAAAGCCCAACAACATACCTCATGCAATAAGTCTGGTTTAAATTAACAAAAGTACGGCTGCTGTTGCTAGCAATAACAGGATTCCGGCCGCACCTGCGAGGGGTTTTTCTGCTATTCCTGTAATCCATTCGGGTACTTTGTTGGTTTGATTAATTAGTCCTTCTGTATCTACGGTAGTTATACCCCAAATCCAACCGGCGTGGAGTCCGATCGCCAATCCTAAGCTACCATTGTCGGCGATGCGGGCTAAGCTTAAAACCAGACCCATCAGCCACAATCCTGGTAGTTGCGGTATAGTTTCTTTTGGCTCCCAAATTAGGTGGGCGATCGCAAAAATCAAACTGGCGATCGCCCCTGCGGTTAAGATTGAGTAATCTTGCTGAAGTAGATTTTGCAAACAGCCGCGAAAGATTAACTCTTCTGTCGCGCTAATCCACAGGGCTAATAACAGAGTAATTAGAGTTGAAGGCTTCAGAATTGCAGCGGGAAAATTAATGATTGTTTCGCCTGTTTCGGTTTGAACTTTGGTGTTTTGTAGTTCCAGCCAACCAGCGCTTAATTGCACGCCGAACAAAATGGTTAAGCTGACTACTGCTAATGTTAATCCCACCAGCGAGGATATGAAAGTTGCGGGTTGCCAATCCCAACCCCAGTCAGCCAAAGATGCGCCTTCGATCCAAGTTGTCGCCCACAAAATTAAGGGTACAATTAAGTAGAGGGAAGCGAGTAAAGGCAGTTTTTTGTTGCCTAAAGGTTGGGGCGGATGCCATTTTAGGGCGATCGCCAATATAATTGCTATAGGTAGCCACAAACAAGCCCAAGTTGAGAAAAAAACAATTACTTTGACAATTGCCGGTATTGACGGCGACATCAGTCGCAGGTTATTCAGGCTGTTCCACATTTAAGCGATTTTCTCACAAATAGAAGAGTGTGCAGCGATTTAGGGGTAATAGGACTTACGCTGTTAAACCAGGTTTCTGCCGAATATGCTTGGTTTGGCGATGGGATATTTACTACTAAAATTATGTTCGCTAAAACCACACAATAAAATTGGTTCGCACTCAAGACTCTAGTCGTAATTATGGATGCGGACTAAAGTCCTCACTACAAACTGCGGACTAAAGTCCTCACTACAAACTGCGGACTAAAGTCCTCACTACAAACTGTTTTTAGGCTGAGGAATTGACTGCAAATGATATAATATCAAATCCTGTATTCGTTACCGGAGTTCCTTAGTGGCTTCAAAGGCGATCGATCCGGCGCTGAATTTGTCTCAGGGACTGGTACATTTCGGGTAAGCGGTTGTACACAGCAGCGGCTTTGAGAAAGAGTTTGTGGGGAATTGCTGGAACCCCAGTCACGATCGCACCTGCGGGCACGTCGCTGTGAATTCCGGCTTTGGCTGTGGCGATCGCGCCATCTCCAATTTTAGCTTGATTGGCTATTCCTACTTGACCCGCCAAAATTACATTATTGCCAATTATTACTCCGCCCGCTAAGCCGACGTGGGCGGCAAAAGCGCAATTTTTCCCGATTTGACAGCCGTGACCTACGTGTACTAAATTGTCGATTTTCGTATTCTGGCCGATGCGGGTTTCTCCGACGGCGGGCCTGTCGATCGTGCTGTTGCAGCCCACCTCAACGCCCTCTTCCAATACCGTGCAGCCAGATTGCTCCATTTTGACCCATCCTGAGGCTGTCGGCACAAACCCAAAACCTTCGCTCCCGATCGCCGCACCGCTGTGAATGACGCAATTTGCCCCGATGCGAGCACGTTCGTGAATCACACAGTTAGCGTGTAAAACTGTATTTTCGCCAATTACTGCATCTGGATAAATTACGACATTTGGATGAATGCAAACGTTATTGCCGATTTTGACTTTTGCTTGAATAACTGTGTGGGGGCCGATACTGACATTTTCACCGATTTCGGCTTCGGGGTGAATTGTAGCGGAGGGATGTATTTCGGATGCTGGGCGAAATGGTTGGTAAAAAATGCCGATGGTTTGAGCAAATAGCAATCGGGGATCGGCTGCGGCAATCCAAGCAATGTTGCGATCGCTGCATTGAGCTTGCAAGCCTTCATCTAAGGGTAAAATTAAGGCTGAAGCGTTTGTAGTGGCTGCATGAGCGGCAAATTTAGCTCCTTCTATGTAACTGATCGTACCCTCGGTGGCTTCATCGACTGGGGCGGTGCCTGTAATTTCTCGATCGGCAGCGCTGGAGGCTTTTAGGCTGTGGCTGTTGGCTAAATTCAGTTTTTCTACTAAGTCGCTAAACTGCATAAATGAAAATTTGCTGTTAACACCGATTCCTCAAGCTCAAAATCATATCATGTTCGATTGTTTGCAGTCAGAAATTTAGTCTTCGGTTTTGATTGTCTAAAATTATAAGGACTGAAGTCCTCGCTACGAACCTGGAAAGGACTGAAGTCCTGGGAGCATCTCAGTTTTGCATTTATAGTGCGAGCGTCTCGCTCGCGTGCTTTATAAAGCACGCGAGCGGGGACGCTCGCACTGAAAGAAAAAATGCTTTTTGCAAAAATCAGATGCTTCCGAAGTCCGAACGATCGAACCTGGAAAGGACTGAAGTCCGAACGATCGAACCTGTTCGATCGCCCACCCATGAGTTTACCAGCGTCCATGCAAAAGGGAGCCGATGTCCTCTGCTCCCACTCGCTTTTAAAAAGCTGAAAAGTATTGAGTTATTTTTGACAACTATTGTACCGAAGAGGCTTCTACATCTACGGTGCGGGGTGTCGTCCCTTCTGAATAGGTGTCCGTTGGTTCTGAAGCTGATGCTGTCTGTGTTTGGCGGGATTTAAAATAGTCAGTCGCCATTTGGGACAGTTCCGAAATCAGCAATACCGCGATCGCCACATCGTCAATTTGTCCGACTACCGGGAGGAAATCCGGCGCAATGTCGATCGGGCTTACCAAATATGCCAGCGTTCCCAGAATAATCCACCAGCGGTACTTGGGGTTGCGGAGCGTGTTGCGGTACCAGTTGTAAACAGATTCTATAGAAAAGCTCATGGGGTTGTCCTCTCGTTATATTTTCAATCTTGACAAATTCTCGCTCGAAATGCTTGTGGAGATATCCCCCCTAGGGTTGGGAAGACAATTCTACTCTGAGATATTTGGAATTGGGTACGGGCGATGTGCGTTTGACAGTTGACAGTTGACCTGGGACAGTTGACCTGGGACAGCTACCCATAGCCGTCGATAGAAGAGGATTGGAGCAATGAATCATTTTATTTGATTTCCGCCTAAACGGGGAGGCTTGAAATCTAATATTTTCGGTGATTTAAACTCCGATTCAAAACGTTTTTCCTACCAACTTTTGAAAGCGCTTGTTTTTGTTTTGTGCAAAGACTTTAAGTCCGGGTCGGTTTGAGCTAATCTCAGCTATTTGGCTTTGTTCAGTTCGATCGCCCGGGCGATGCAATCTACGGCTAAAATATAGACAACTACAGATTTTGCCTAAATTTTGTACTTTTACGCGATCGTGATTTGCACGCAATTTATCAGCTCAATTTATTTCTCTCCCTCAATCTTCAATTAGTCTGATTGCCTGCTAATATTTTCAACAATCAAAATGTTCGTGCAAGAACCTTTTTTTTGTATAAAACAACACCCGTTATTTTTATTTGGGCGATGTATTGCGGTTCTAAAAAAAGTTAGATATCCCGATGCCCTATGCCCTATTCCCATGAGTACCTGATATGGGAGATCGAAAGGGGAGCATCCCGATTGTGCAAACATATCTGCAAGGGCGAAGCATTCGCGTTTGTATTTTATCGATTATAAAAGAGATTTTTAGCGCGAATGCTTCGCCCCTACAAAAATGGGATGCTCTCGATCGAAAGTCTGTAGTTTATTGGTTGCTTGCTGATATTTCGATCGCCGCAATTCAAAATATCTTGGGTTAGGGGCAGTCCTATTTCAACCCCAAAAAATGTACAATAAGGAACAGTTTTTGGGTATAAACTGACACCTGTTTTTTTTGATAGTTAGGATGCAGCCGATCGCCCGAATTACTGACATTTTGACAGTCGAAACTCACTCAAAATACACATTCATCCTATAAGCTATTTGCTGCAATGCTCGTGGTAACTGGCTTTCAGCCTGACACCAATCTCGGCATGAGTTTAAAAATCCGATTTTCACAGCTACTATTGCCACAGATTATCCTACAGTTAGCCTAAGTACAAATAGATAAAATCAGTATCACAAAATACCCGTAGTCCGAGTTTGGACAGAGCGTTAAGTTCGATCGAAAAAATGGTAGTTTTTACCCATCTTGAAACACCCATTTTTGGTCGCCGATCGCAATTTCGCAACCATTTGCCAACCAAAAAGGTTCGTTAGCAGCCAGTTTCTGTCCTCCGACAAAAGTACCGTTGGAACTACCGCTATCGACAAGTTGATATCGCTGTTTGCCAACTTCGTCAGTGGCGCGGCGGATTTGGGCGTGGTAGCGGGAACTTTGCGGATCTTGCAATACCAAAGTGTTAGTCGGTTCTCGTCCAATTGTAAAAGGATTGGCAGTTAAACCGATCGCCTGTCCAGAAAACTTGTAGATTAAATAGGCAGTATTTTTGCGATCGCTGCTGGCGAGTACAGTCGGTGCAAGTGAAGGTGCATTTCTCGCGGGCGGTAGACTGTTTTGAGCGAGTTGTTCGCTCAGTTGTTGCAAATCGCGATCGAATCCTGCGACTGTTTCAGAAGCTGGAAGACTCGCAGGAGAATGACCTGAAATTAAGTTTAACTGCTGGACGGGAGCTTGAGGAACGATCGGGCGGCCAGCTTCAGCAATTCTCATTTGCAGGGCGGCCGAATTTTCTGCTTCCTGTCGCGCACTCATTCCCTCAACTTGGCGGATCACTCCGTTGGTTTCGGGAAAGCTGACATCGCCAATTCGCACGTCTTCTAAATTAAAACCTAGGGGATAAAAGTCTTGGACGCGATCGAGCAAATTTTGGCGCAGCAACAACCGGCCTTGGGTGATAAGCTGTTGTAAGGAAAATTGCCCGATCGCCAATCCCATACAATCCTTCACTGCACTTGCCAAAGCTGCGATCGGATCGGACAATTCCAAAGCTACTCGTTTCGGATCTATAACTTGATAAATAACCGTCAAAGTCGCATCAATTAAAAATCTATCCTTAGACAAAAAATCTCCGTGGGACTGCACGTCCAAGTTGCGAAGTTTGGTATCTACGAGGACAATTTGACACTGTTCCAGCAGGGGAAGGGCGAAGCTGAAATGGCGCCCGGATTTCAGGGTACGCACGGCGCGGCCGTTTTTGACCAACAAACCTGTGCAACCCGCCCCTATGAAGTCCATGCTAAACCCGGCCCAGCGTTCTGGAGTCACAGTTTGAATCAGGGGAGAGGCGTTGTTCATGGGATGCGTTGAGGGAGGGATGATTCTACTTTTAGGGTAACAAATTGCTGGCCGTCGATCGACCTCGCGGTGCGCCTGTTCGGCAACTTCTATACTTTACGCCTCCCAAAGTCCCGATTCAGTACGTACTCGATCTAGTTTGCATCTAATACAATTCCGGTTGCAGCGTCTGGTGATGTTGACTGTTGACTGTTAATTGTTGATTGTTGAACACATCTATAGCGGTTCTCATAAAGATTCGCGGACGTTGTTGGGCTTGGGCCCTCTTGGCTTCATTGGTTATGTAAGCTGTCAGTTATACCTAATCTTTTTGACAAAGGCTATAATTTTTATGTTAACAAAAGGGTGCATCTGGCGCAAGGCAAGGGCGAAGCATTTCGGCACATAATTTATCAGTGGAAATTACAGATTTACTGCCGAAATGCTTCGCCCCTACGAGTATATTTTCATTCATACCAGATGCACGCTAACAAAAAGGCAAAGTCTGGGCGCCGATCCAGAAGTTCTAAACTATAAAAAAACGCCGCTTTGTAGGGCGGCGTTCTTTTTAACTAAGCATTAAAAATGGCATAATTTCCATTTTTGATTCTTAAGTTTTTAACAATCGTAGTACAAAGCAAACTCGTAAGGGTGAGGGCGCAACCGCATCGGGTTGACTTCGTTGTCGAGTTTGTAAGAAATCCAGGTTTGGATGAAGTCTTCGGTAAAGACGCCTGTTTCTGTTAAGAAAGCGTGGTCTTTTTCTAAAGCTTCTAACGCGCCTTCCAAGGAACCGGGAGTAGAAGGAACTTTGGCTAATTCTTCGGGAGACAAATCGTAGATATCTACGTCCAAAGGTTCGCCCGGATCGATTTGATTTTTGATGCCGTCTAAGCCTGCACACAGCATGGCTGCAAAGGCTAAATAGGGATTGGATGTCGCGTCGGGGCAGCGGAATTCTAAGCGCTTGGCTTTCGGGTTATTTCCAGAAAGGGGAATTCGCACTGATGCCGATCGATTTCCTTGAGAATAAGCTAAGTTTACAGGCGCTTCAAAACCGGGAACCAACCGCTTGTAAGAGTTAGTCGTCGGGTTGGTGATTGCCAAAAGTGCCGGGGCGTGCTTGAGAATGCCGCCGATATAATGCAGTCCCATTTGACTGAAACCAGCATATTGATCGCCAGCAAATAGCGGTTGGCCGTCTTTCCAAATCGACTGGTGAACGTGCATCCCGGAACCGTTGTCGTTAAACAGCGGTTTGGGCATAAAGGTGATGGTTTTGCCGTATTTTTTGCCGACGTTTTTGATGACGTATTTGTATGTCAGCAGATAGTCAGCGGCTTGGACTAAGGTGGCAAAGCGGAAACCGAGTTCGCACTGTCCGCCGGTGGCGACTTCGTGGTGGTGCTTTTCGATTGGTACGCCGCATTTGGCCATTGTCAGCAACATTTCCGTTCTCATGTCTTGAGAGGTATCGGTTGGTGCTACTGGGAAATAACCTTCTTTGTAACGCGGTTTGTAGCCGAGGTTGCCACCTGCTTCTTCTTTGCCGGAATTCCAGCGACCTTCGACGGAATCTACGTAATAATACCCAGAATTTTGCGTTTGGTCGAAGCGAACATCGTCAAAAATGAAGAATTCTGCTTCTGGGCCGAAGAATGCTGTATCGCCGAGACCGGTGGTCAGCAGGTAGTCTATGGCTTTTTGGGCAATGGTGCGGGGACAGCGGCTGTAGGGTTGGCCGGTGCGGGGTTCTTTGATGCTGCAAATAAAGCTGATGGTGGGTTCTGCCATGAACGGATCCATCCACGCAGTGGTAGGATCGATGACCATTGTCATGTCTGATTCGTTGATGGCTTTCCAGCCCCGAATGCTGGAACCGTCGAAGGGTACGCCGTCGGTGAAGGCGGTTTCGTCGATTTGGTCGTGGTACAGGGAAAGGTGTTGCCAGATCCCCGGCATATCGATGAATTTCAGGTCAACGATCTGGATCTTATTTTCTTTTATGTAGTTTAGGGCTTCTTGGGGTGTCTGGAACATGACTTACTCCTGATATTGGTTTTGTTGCGGGCGATCCTCTTCGTTGGCGTAGCCCCCGTAGGGGCGGGCTTCGCTAACGGCAAATTTCAGACTGTTTGCGCGATCCTATGCCTTGAGTACCCACAGTTTTGTAACAATAGATACAAAATATTAAAGTGGGCCCAGTGGAGCAGGACAATTTGTGATGATTGCCTTGTCTGTGTTTCGGCTGTTGAGATCGGGCAAACGGCTGAATTTGGCGGTCATTTGCCGGGGAGGGACTACCCTGTGTGCAAATCCTATCTCAAATCTTAATCAAAGGCCGATTTGTAGTAGTCTACAATAGGCGGTCTATCTCAGATAGCAAAGTATTGATAAAGATTTTTGGGAGAGAAACTTATGCGCGATGCCGTGACGAGTCTGATTGAAAATTATGATGTTGCTGGTAGGTATTTAGACCGAGATGGTATCGATCGGTTGAAATCTTATTTTGCAACTGGCACAGCACGGGTACAAGCAGCAGCAGCGATTAACAGCAATGCTGCGGCTATTGTCAAGCAAGCTGGTATTCAGCTATTTGCAGAACAGCCCGAACTGATTCGTCCCGGTGGTAATGCCTACACAACTCGTCGCTACGCGGCTTGTCTGCGAGATATGGACTACTACTTGCGCTACGCTACCTACGCCTTGGTGGCTGGAAGTACCGATGTGCTGGACGAGCGCGTGCTCCAAGGTTTGCGGGAAACTTACAATTCTCTGAGCGTTCCCATCGGCCCGACTGTGATGGGGATTAGCATTATGAAGGAGATGGTTAAGGCTCAGGTTGAATCTGCCGGCTTGTCTGTCGGGCCTTTTCTAGAACAGCCTTTTGATTATATGATTCGCGAATTGAGCGAACAAGATATTTAAGTCAAGCAAGCTGGTTTTTTTAGCAGCAAATTGCTTTTGTGGCTTGCACGTAGCAGGCTCTCGATCGCTTTTTTGGGATCGCAGCAGAAAAGCGATCTTTTTTATGACTTATAGCGGTTATCAGAAAGATGAGGTATGTTGTTGGGATGCGAGCCCTATACGTCTAAGCGGTTATACCAGCTCTCAGACGTACCTCATCTTTTTGAGAAAGGCTATATATCATTTTCGATCGAGAGTCGGTAAAGAATTGGGAATGACTTGCTGTATAAGGGTTTGGAGTTGGCTTACCTGTCAACTGTTGAAAGTTGAAAGTTGCATTCTGTTGGGAAATGGGTATTAGTAGAGTTCGCTCTCCAACTGTCAACTGTCAACTGTCAACTGTCAACTGTTGAAAGTTGTATTCTTGTTGGAAATTGGTATTAAAAATCGCCGACATATCCCCAGACGAGGCATTTGTCGAGGGGATTTTTCGTGTGGTGGCGGTTGATTTGGTCGGTGCTGATTGCTTCTACTTCGCCGTTGGGGTAAAGAATGTGGATTATGTTGCCACTGACGAAGGCCAGAGGATTTTCTTGACAAATGTCAGAATTTCTGATCGGAAAGTTCGTTTTTTTCATGTCCATCGCCCTGATTGTGTTTGTAGCGCATTCCCCTGTATTTACATAATCTTTGATTTGCGACATTTTTTATGTGATTCTACGAATGTCGATGTGTGATAAAACTACAGGCTCATAGCGATCTAAGTCACATCATGTGGGGTGGGAGCGATCGGCGATCGAGCTTCAAAATACTATAAAAATGCTGATGTGAGGGCATCGCCCTCGGAAAACCCAAATAATTATAAAAAATCCGCAGTCGGGTTTTTGCGTAAGTGCTAATCTGATACTGTCCTTAACCCTATCCGTACAGATTAAACACCTTGGCTAAACAACGAATAGACACTTTATTGGTAGACCTGGATTTATGTACCTCCCGACAACAAGCTCAAGCGTTGATTCGGACTGGCCAAGTCTCGATCGACCAACAGGTAATTGACAAACCGGGCACTGAGGTTGACATTGCAGCCAATATTTTGATTAAACAGCGATCGCGCTACGTTTCCAGAGGCGGCGACAAATTAGCCAAAGCTTTAGAAATATTTGCAATTCCCGTCACGGACAGAATTTGTCTGGATGGGGGTATTTCCACAGGCGGTTTTACCGACTGTTTGCTGCAAGCCGGCGCGGCCCTGGTATACGGGATCGATGTTGGCTACGGTCAAGCTGATTGGCGCTTACGCAACGATCCGAGGGTAATTTTGAAAGAACGCACCAATTTGCGCTACATGACTGCTACGGAGCTTTACGGCGACTCACCCCCCCCAGCCCCCCCTTGTCAAGGGGGGGAGCAAGAATTGCCCCTGGGTGATGCTTTGCCAAAAGGAGTTTATGCAGATTTGGCGGTAGTAGATGTGTCGTTTATTTCGCTGGATAAGGTTTTACCGGCGCTGTGGGAATTGTTGGCACCACCGCGAGAAGCGGTATTGTTGGTAAAGCCGCAATTTGAGGTGGGGCGCGATCGCGTCGGGAAAAAAGGCGTAGTCAGAGACTCGGCAACTCAAGCCGATGCGATTTTTCAAGTGTGGAAGGCAGCTACAGCTTTAGGATGGCAGGAAAGAGGCTTAACGTGGTCGCCTTTACTTGGCCCGGCCGGTAATATCGAGTATCTTTTATGGTTGGGGATCGATCGCGAACAGGAACCAGACCAAAGTGCGATCCTCTTCGAGGGCTGCGCTAACGAAGAGGGTGTTGTGAAGGAACGGATCGCACGAGTCGCAAAAGCGGCCGCCCAGGAACTTGTCAAGTGATTTTAGATTTTAGATTTTAGATTGACTGCAAAATGTCAAACTAATCAATTTTAAGAATCAAATGTGGAGAGCCAGATTTATCTAAAATTTTAAATTGTTTTGTCAATCAGACTCCTAAACTTTCACAAGAGTGAATAATTCCATGCAGCCATTAAAACAAGTCGGTTCAATTTTCTTGTACGTCCTAGGTGGCATAGGTTATCTGGCGATTGCAGCTATTATTGTAGGCGTGTCAATTCTCATCAAGTTCGCAGCTCTGCTGCTGGCAGATAAATTATTATATACAATTCTGATTATCGGTGATTTGTTGAGGGGCATCGAAATTATTGAACTGTTAAATATCTTGGTATTTGCTTTTATCGGCATGGGATTTGGTATCGCGACAAAACTCCTACCTCCTAAATACAGTCGCCAAATTAGTGCGGCTTTGTTGATACCTATAGTTCCCATAGTTTTCATGAGTACGCCAGCCATCAGATATAATTCTTGGCTGGACAAAGTAGCGGAATCGGATAACTTATCGCCGACGGAAACTGCAACATTAACTAACTCATTTTTGAAGCGAAAGGTAGGAGTGGAGCGTTTTCTCGGTTATTATGTATATACCGGTCAGTTTCCGGTGATTCCCACAAAACAATCTGAGATGAAAGACCTCGACAGCTTTGAAAAAAAGGTTAATTCGAGATTTGTGCAGTTAACTGGTGTTGCTCCGACGATTGTTTCTTGGTCAATGCGGGTTTGTTTTTGGCTGATTAGAATATTTTACTTTTGTATTGCGGTAATTGCGACGATTGTTCATTTTAGGGAAGGTGTGAGAATCGCCGGACGATAAGAATATAATCCGCATTAGGTTTGTAGTGAGGACTTCAGTCCTTAAAAGTTTGTAGTGAGGACTTCAGTCCGCATTAGGTTTGTAGTGAGGACTTCAGTCCGCATCTCTCATGACTAGGACTCACATTCCGAACGATCGAACCAAGTTGATGATAGCTCAATCGGATGTAGTATTATTGACAATAGCTGCTAGATATCGATCGCCTTTTTTTAATTACCAATTTTGAATTCTTGCTGCAAGCGATCGATAATTGTATTGCGCTCGATGGTAGCTAGAATCTCTTGAATGACAGTATCCTGTCCCAGAGGGCCCCAGGTGCAGCCTCTTTCTAAATAAACTTGGGCGGCGCGACCGACAGCGTAGGTTCCGTAGGCTGCTAAACTAGCTTGAGTGACAGCGACTCCGGCGAAAGTCGAAAAGCCGATTTGTGGGGCGACAGCGGCCGCACTTTTCCCAAATCCCAAGAGGAAACTGCTACCTAATTCTCCCAAAAGTACGCCGCCAGCGCTGGAGAAAATAGTTTGCCAAAGTTTGCCGGCTTCGTAACCAGTCATCGGTAAACAGTAAAGTCTGGATAAAGAACGAATTAAGGCTAAATCTGCGACTGTTGCGCCCATTATGTCTAGGAAAGCAACGGGATTTAAGCCTACCGCCAAAGCTTTATATTTGGCGAATTGCCAGATTAAATCATCGGCTTCTGTTTGCCGCAATTTGAGCACTTGATGGGCAAGATTTGTTTCGGCATCTCTAGCTTCTACTAAAGCATTAAGTGCGAGGAGCGATCGCCCTTCTCTGTTAAGAATTGTCAAAATTGTGTGCTTGAGTTCGTCTATTTGGGGAGGCGGGGACTCCCATTCGTGAGTGACACTTCCATCTGACCATTCTACCCGCACTTGCACCGGTGCGGGTTCGGCGGCTACCATGACTATTTCTAAGGATTTGGCAATTTTAGCGGGTGGTTTTGCTGTAGATTTAGGAGCAGGGATGTTATTTTGGCGATCGTCCAAATCATCCCACTCTTCCTTATCTGTTACTGCGTCGGCTGCTAGCTGTTCGGAATTTCCCAGGGCTTGCAAGCTTTCGTAAATAGCTTTTCGGTCTAATTCTGGATACAGGTCAATTTTATTAAAAACTAAAATTAGCGGCTTTTGAGCAGTTTGTAATTCGCACAAAGCTTGATATTCAGTGCGAGTAATATCGCCAGCTACAACAAACAGAATTAAGTCAGCTTGGCGAGTTACTTGTTTCGCCATCTCGCCCCGTACTTCCCCGCCAACTTCATCAAGTCCGGGAGTATCAATTAATTCTACTTGAATTTTTTCTGTGCCGTCGGCGGTGGGAATAGAAGGAATTGTCCAACGTACCGAACGCGGCCACTGAGTCACGCCGTTGAGGGGGCCTGTTTGCAGGATTTTTTGACCTAACAGCGCGTTTAATACGGCTGATTTGCCGCGACTGACAAGCCCAAATGTAGCAATGCGAATGACATTATGGTCGAGTTTTTCGGAAGTGGAAGTTAAAATATCTAACTGAGTTTGCAGCGCGGCTTCTAATTCTGTGTTGTTCGAGTTTTTTTTGCCTTGGCGCAGGTAGGAGTAGCGCGCGAGGGCTTGGCGCAAACTGGCGCGGGCTAGGGATAGGCGATTTTCTTGAAGGGAATTGTCAGCCATTGGCGATCGGCTTTTTTAAGCTATGTAATTGAGCGTGGAAATATAACATCCTATTTCTTATTTTAATACAATTTTTGATAAATTTTATGACTTACCCAACTGTCCCACGAAATCAAGGTACGTAGTTGCGCTTGAGCGCTCTTTCATATATATAATAAAAGCGCAAATATCGCACAAACAAGGTATGTAGTTGCGCTTGGGCGCTCTTTCATATATTTCATATACATAATAAGAGCGCAAATATCGCACAAACAAGGTATGTAGTTGCGCTTTAGCGCTCTTTCATATATAGAATAAGAGCGCTCAAGCGCAACTACGTACCTACTGTGCCCCAGATGGCTGAGGCAAGAGACGACTTGCAACTTGGTTGACGAAAGATTGCAAGAAGGAAACTTGTTGATTTTGCTGAAATACTGCTTGCAAAGTCTTAGTCAACTGATTGAGACTGAAAATGCCTTTGGCAGCATTTTCCAGTTCTTGACTTTGGAAATATTCAATCAAACTCAGTCCAGCTATTCTGGTAAAATAGGCTGCACTAATTCCCTGCACCGCGCCTCCGGCTGCATAGGTAACGGCATTGCTTTTGAGCAGTCCAGCAATAGTTTGGGTAGACACTTCTACCAATCCCAGTTTGAACATTTGGGTTGCCAAAGTTGCCGCTACTGTCTTAGCTTGATCTAAGGAAAACTGTTGCTTGTAGATAGCGCCGAGGTCGATTACCAGTTGGGTGCTGATGGCGGTTGTGGCTAACAAGTCTAAGGCTGCAACCGGGTTAGCAAAAACGGCGGCGGCGGCGATATACTGATATTGTTCGATGATGGGCATTGCCCGATCGCGCCTGACGCCATTTAATAAAGTTTTTGCTTCTAATTTAACCGTTGCAGCCTCGCGCACTGCACTCGCCCAGACCAACTGTTGCCGTTCTTCAGTTACGATTTGAGTCAATCTTGCTGTCAGCGGTTCGAGTTGAGAGACTTGAGTTTCAATCCGTTCTTGAACAGTGCCGTCCGCTTGGTGCTGCCGCACTTTAATCGAATTGGGAGAAGCTGCGATCGCAATTATATCTTCTGTCCCCAATATTCCTTGCATTCTTTGGTGCAACTGCTGCAAAATTTGTGACTGCTGCGCTGGCAAATATTGGTCTAGTTTGTTCAAAACTAGCAGCACGCGCTGACCTGCGGACGCTAGTTGAGATAATGTTTGAAACTCGGAATCCGTGATATCGCCCGCCGTGACAAACAGCACTAAATCACCGCCGATTTTGGCATCGGAATTTGTGGTATTGGCAAACAGCGGTACTGTTTCTGAGAAAATCTGCTGTTGTGGCTGTTGGGATGTCCAATCAGAATTTAAAACTTGAATTAAGGCGGTTTTACCGACTGATTTGCCACCAGTTACGGTAATCCGCAAATCTTGTCTGTCTAATTCGGCTTTGAGTCGATCGAGCTTTGCTGTTAGATGAGCCGGATTTAGCGAGTTTTGAGCTTCTGAGGCGAGCAATTTAATTGCTGCTTCGGCAGTCGCGATCGCTTTTTCGGCAGCTTCCCGCTTCGCCAGGGGCTGCGGGAGTTCGAGTTCCAGTTTGGGGGATTGTTGTTTCCACCACCAATACCCCGCACCGGCAGCCGTCAAGCCGATGAGTGCCGTTTCTCCCATTTCTGAACCCGAATACTGTAGAGTTTCCAACAGCCACAGCGCTGCTGAAAGTCCTATTCCGCCTATCAAAATTGGTCGCCGCAAGTTAAGTGTCATTTTTCCCTTCCTGTGGGTATTATCGCCAAGCTTAACCTTACCGGGCTTGGTCTCCCTCCCTATATTCCATCGTACCTCTGCGACATCCAAACTGCCGATCGGGCGATCGGGCGGATTGCACCCTAAACTTTTTTGACAAGCGCAAAATCAACTTAATAGAGTAACCGCAGATGCTAAGCAGATAAACACAGATAAACGCAGATGATTTCCTAACGGGAAAGTGAAAAATATGGTGCCAGAAACCGGGTTTTTTAACTAAATAGCAGCCATAAACCCTCTATCGCCAAAAAACCCAGTTTCTTGAACTTCGTTAATCTTTGAGAAATCGGACAGATAATTGACTAATCTCCCAGACAAATTCCCAAACCGCGGGCCGTTTTAACCAAAGTACCATCGAAGTCTACAGGTCTGTATTTGGCGATCGCATCTTCCAACGGAACACTCACAACTTCCCGCTGTTGCCAAGATACCATCCGGTCAAATTTCTTTTCGGCAACTAAATCAACTGCTGCGACACCAAAAGCCGAAGCAATTAATCTTTCTAGCGGAGAAGGCGTTCCTCCGCGTTGAATGTGTCCCAAAACTGTGACGCGAGTTTCTGCACCGCTACAATCAGAAATTGTATCAGCTAAATACTGACCAATTCCACCTAATCGACTTTGGCCTAAGCGATTTGTGTGCATTACTAACTCGCCTGCTTCTGTCCGCACAGCCTCCGCTACTATAATTAAACAGTAGTTTTTTCCGCGTTGTTGGCGTTCTTGAACTTTGGCGCAGATTTCGGAAATTTTGTAAGGAATTTCGGGAATCAGAATTATATCAGCACCGCCAGCAATTCCGGCACTAATCGCAATATGTCCGGCATCGCGTCCCATGACTTCAACAATCATCACGCGGCTGTGACTGGCCGCTGTAAAATGTAAGCGATCGAGTGCTTCTGTGGCAATATTGACAGCAGTATCAAAACCGATCGAACGCTCGGTAATTCCGACATCATTATCAATAGTTTTAGGAATAGCAACTAAATTCAAATTGCCTTCTTTAGCAATCTTTCTGAGAATGGCGAGACTGCCATCACCACCAATCCCAATTAAGGCATCCAAACCTAGTTGATGGTAGCCTTCAATAATATCATCAGAGCGATCGCGCAAAGTTCCATCAGGCATCGGGAAAGCAAAAGGATTGCCCTCATTGGTAGTGCCTAGCATCGTACCCCCAACAGTCAGCCAGGAATCTACTTTCTCAATATTCAAGGGTGTAGCTTCAGGAGGGCGACTCATCAACCCTTTGGTGGCTTGACGAATGCCCATCACTTGCCAATTGTATGTTCCCGTCGCGCGGTAAACAACGGCTCTAATCACGGCGTTTAAGCCTGCACAGTCACCCCCGCTGGTGAGAATGCCGATACGTTTTTGTTCTCCCATAATTTAGCCAGACTTTTGTTCCTCAGAACACGGTTGATATTTTTAGATTCCGATTCGTTCAATCCTGATTTTCGACGTAAGTAGTTACAAATAAACCTTACTCTGTAACAGAATGTAAAGCTATAATAACCTTTGTAATTGCTTTCCTTCGGATCGCTCCGCTAACGTTTCACTTTGTTTCACTGGCAATAACATACTTATGTATCTTCAAGCTTCAGCGACCTAATTGAGCAGCTCATCTCTGATGCACCCTACAAGCTCGATCGCCAACTTTCGTAGCGTCCCAAATCACCGTCTCAAATACAACATAAATTTTACTTGGGATTGAGGCGTTTAGAAACTTGGTTAACGATACCGCTGAGAATTGCACCGCCCATGAGAATACCGAGGGCAGGATTAAATACGGGCTGCCAAAGACTGTACCATAAATCGAAACCGAGATTTACGCCAGTCGATCGCCCTGCAACGGCGATCGCAAACCACGCAAAAATCGCCAAGACGAAAAACACATCAGCGACTAAAATCAAGTTGAGGAAGTTAAGAATTTTATCTTTCATGGTCGAGGATTCCTTTTTGAGTGTATGTGTGTCAACTTTTGACAAGCGATTGTTCAACAGTTGACAGTTGACAGTTGACAGTTGACAGTTTGAGAGCGACCTCTACTTAGAAGAAAGAGGATTGAAGTAATCAATAGTCCGATTTTAATTTCTCCCACTCCGGCGGGCGGGCTTTCAACCAATTCTTTCTGGTAAGGGGGCCGATGGATAGCTGCAACAGGCGATCGAATCAAGATAAAATAAAATATCATTCAATTGTTTTCGCATACTTGTGGTCAAAATATGGTTCGTTATACACTTCCTCAAAGCCCCGAAATTATTTTAACCGTCAAAGGGAAAGATTCAGCGAAAGCCCGCGAAGAAGCAATGGATAAGCTGATGCTGCTGATGGATGAAGGTAAGCTACCTACAGAGCTCGCAGAAGGATTTGGGCCAAAGCAGTTTGTTGAAGTTATCGAAGATGCTGCTGTGTCTGACGGCGAGGACGCAATTACTGAAGCAGTGCAGATTTTGAGCAATTTGGCAAGTCTCAAATTGAAGGTGATGGAATCGCGGGAAGAAGCCCTAAAAATCCGGGAGGCGATCGATATTTTGTTTACAGATGAGCCTGTGACTGCGGAGGAAATTGGTCGTCTGAAAGACGGTTTTAAGGTTCTCAAAAACTTCGCTCAAGCTAATGTCCGCTATCGAGAAGCTAGGGGCAAAGCTGAGGAAGCTCGGGCAATTCTGGACGAAGCTTTGCAATCTGTAGAATCGGAAAAAAAGGCACAGAAATCAGCGAAATAGTAGCTAACTGTAGGCAGGGTAAGCGCACGTTAAATAGTAGCTCAGGATACAGATTAATAAGCCAGATACTGAGGTTAAAGGTGCAATGCTAAAGGTTTGTTAGATTTCCTCGCTTCGAGGCTGACACAAGGTAACACTGGAGGGTATTCCCACCTCTTGGTTACCGTTATGTCTCAAGGATTTGCGCCCGCTGCCCGCTGTTGAGCTGCCCACACCTCGTGCGGTTCCCTTAGAAATATCAGCCTTAAGCCAAGGATTAGTAGACTGTTTTAAATCCGTCGAAGATCGAGCGAGTCGAACGGGGACAATGGCATCCTTTATCCGATATTCTGATCGTGGCGATTCTCTCCACCATTGCAGGCGGACAAAGCTCTTAAGCCATGGTGGAACTCTATGGCAGTAGCAAACAAGCTTGGCTCTCCACCTTCTTAGCACTCCCCAATGGCATCCCCAGCCCAGATAGCTTTCGGCGGGTGATTGAACGTCTCCACCCCAAACAGATGGAAGCCGCCTTCGATAACTGGGGGCGTTGCTGATTTACGGTATGAAAGGCTAAATAGGTCTGTCATAGAAACCAGTATCCACAAAGGTTTTGGATTTTAAACTTATTTTTTTCATACCATGATTAAGCAACGCCAAAAAAGAATCATCCCACCCTCTTCCAGCAAGTTCAGACGTGGTTTGAGACGGCACAGACTGAGAACACCTTACCCAAAAGTGCAGACTACACGGTGGAATCCGGCCATGTGGAACGAACGCGTCAATTTTGGAACAAAACCACCCATGAGATCCAGTTTTATCTCACGAGTCTGGACGCCGATAACCCACGCATTGGCGGTGCCATTCGCCAGCATTGTGGCATTGAGAACTCACAACATTGGGTTCTCGATGTCACCTTTAGCGAAGATGCCTGTCGCGTTCGGTCGATGCCTGATCCCCAGAACCTGGCCGTTTTACGACGGTTCGCCCTCAATGCCCTCAATCGACAATCCTCACGTAAAAAACGCAGTTTAGTCCATAAAATGAGACGGGCTGCGTTGATACTCGAGCGGGCTAAAGCCGCTGAGATTCTGCTGACAAAGTAAGCTTTAAGTTTTACTCCCGCTACGACCATCAAACGCCGTCTACTTAGTCACCTAAATTTAATTTAGGTTTCCAGTTACTTTTACTGTTTCAACGCTTTCCAAGTCCATCACGCTCGGCCTTCATGCGGTACGCTCAACAACCTACTATTACTTGCCCTTTACTGTCATACTGTCATCAAGTTTGCACTCTTTCCGTTGTTTCCAGGGACGGGAATTTCACGCCAACTAGGATGTTTCAACACGTAGATGGTTGTTCTTACTCACTTCTCGATCGTAATACAATATTTTAATAGAAATAGCAAAGAAAGAACACTCTTGACTGAAGTCCCCCGAGCCGCTTCCCTAGGAAGGACTAAAGTCACGCTTGTTTCCCGCATCCGGTATTGATTTTTATGAGCGATGACTATATGCTGAAGGTATTAGTCGCAGCGCTCCCTGAACTCTCTCAAAGTAGCAGTCCTACAACCTAGATGGCAAGTGCGTTAAATGGTATTAATTTGTGGGGTAGGCTTGCTGTGCCTACCCCTGTATGTATGTTGCTATTAGGCTAGGCGCGAACGCTCCTTTCTTTTTTGCTACCTTCAAAGTCTCGAGCCGACCCAACTTCGTAGCCTCCTGTCCGCAAGCGGCGGTCTAAATCGCTGGCTTCGGGAGAAGTTTTTGTGGCTTCTTCGATTGTCACTCTACCTTCAAGTACGAGTTTGTAAAGATCCTGGTTGATAATCTTCATGCCTTCGTAGGTGTCATTTTGCATCAACCGGAAAGCTTCATCATCATCACCTTTCATCAAGTAATCGTGCATGGCTGGCGTGTTCACCAAAATATCGTGAACTGCGACGCGGCGGTTGTCAACTGTTGGCAGCAAAAGTTGGGCAATTACTGCTACTAAAGAATCGCAAATTTGAATCCGCATTGCCTGCTGTTCCTCGGGCGGGTAGAGGTTTAACAAGCGGTTAAGAGCGTTGATGGCGCTGCGAGTGTGGAGGGTTCCCAATACTAAGTGACCAGTTTGAGCTGCTTGCAAGGCTGTATTGATGGTAACGCGATCGCGCATTTCCCCGATCAGGATGACATCGGGGTCTTCCCGCAAAACTGCCCGCAAAGCCTGCTGGAACTCGTGGGTGTGCAAGCCGACTTCCCGCTGGCTGACCAAGCATTTTTTAGAAGGGTGAATGAATTCGATCGGGTCTTCAATTGTAACTACGTGCTTCTGTTCCGTCTGATTGAGGTGGTCGATCATCGCAGCTACTGTTGTCGATTTCCCTGAACCCGTAGGCCCTGTAATCAAAATTAATCCTTGCGATCGCAAAATGATCTTTTTGAGAACGTCGGGCAACCTCAAGGAGTCGATAGTGGGTATTTCTAAACTGATTAACCGCAATACTAGGGCGCCGCCGCTGAGGGAATCAAAACAGTTTAGCCGACACCGCACGAAGCCTGGGTAAAAAATTGCTGAATCTAATTCCTTGGTAGTTGCAAACTGTTTTCGCTGTTCGGGGGTGAGAATTTCGGCTAAGTATTGTTCAAAAATTTCTGGCGTGACTTTGGGGTGGGTGGTTGCTACTTGCATCACGCCGCGAATCCGAAATCGAGGTACTTGGCCGACTCGAATGTGAATATCGGAAGCCGAGGCGCTATGGGCATCTCTGACCATTTGTTCGATCGTACTTATGGGAGTCTCAACAGCCCGCTGATGATGATGCTGCTGTTGCTGCTGCTGTTGCTGCGCCGGCGGGTGTGCAGCAGGCGCCGGGGGTGGTGGTGGTGGCGCAGGAGTTGCAGCCAAGGGTGGCGGTGGCGGGGGGGTGCGGCGGGCTTGAGGGTCGGGTTTAACTGGTGTAGGATTGTTTAATGGGTTCATTTTTTAGTCTCCAGTCAGTCGATTTTAGATTTTAGATTTTAGATTTTAGATTAACTCGCAGGTTTGAATCTGGGAGTTTCAACTATGGTCTAAAATTTGGGGATTGACCGTGCGCGATTCAGTGTCGGGATCTTGTATCCGTTATTGGGCGGGGTCAAGGTATGAGTGAAAAAATTCCCGATTTATAATCTAATCGCTCGCTTGCTAATTCGGTGCCAAATGCTGAGAATATTTTACAATTAGGCTTGATGGGCGATCGAGTAATTAACAATTTTAACTTCTATGAACATCCGTCACAAAATTGCCGATTGGCTCGAAAATCGGGCTGTTACTCCTGCCTACGCGGGTTGGCTGCTCTCAGGGATGACGGTGTTCTTTTTTGGATCTGCTACTAATACAATGGCTGGGTGGCTGTACGCGCTCAGCGGTGGCAGTTTGGCACTGCTGGCAGTAGCTGCGGTTTTGCCTGCAAAATCGCTGCGTTCCTTGGAAGTGCGCCGCCACCCGATCGAACCTGTGAGTGCGGGCGATAAAATCACCGTGGAACTAGAAATCGAAAATAGCGCCCGCCAACCTAAAACCTTGTTGCAAGTGGTAGACATCTTACCGTTTGTATTGGGAAAAGAGCTTGTCCGCCCGATCGAGATCGTAGAGCCTAAAAGTATCTACAGGGATACATACTACTTGGAAGTCCGGCAGCGGGGCGTCTATCGCTGGCAAGAGGTGCACTTGAGGACTGCCGCGCCTTTAGGGTTGTTTTGGTGCCGTCGCAGCCGCCCGGTAAAAGCGGTGGCGGTGGTTTACCCGCAGGTTTTGCCGTTGAGCACTTGCCCTTTGATCGATCGCATCGGTCAAGAAGACAGTCCGCAATTGTACGATCGCCTGCGATCGCAAACCGCTACCGAAGGCCTCACCCGCAACCTAAGACCTTACCGTCACGGAGACCCCACCCGCCTGATTCACTGGCGTACCAGCGCCCGCTACGGAGAACTGCGGGTGAGAGAGTTAGAAGTTGCAGCAGGCGGTCAAGAAATTATTATTGCTCTCGACAGCGCTGCATTGTGGCAACCAGAGGAATTTGAACGAGCGGTGACAGTAGCAGCGTCTCTTTACTTCTATGCTAGCAAGCGCCTGTTAAACGTCAAACTTTGGACGGCCGGAACCGGACTTGTATCGGGGAACCGGGTAGTTTTGGAAACCTTGGCGGCGGTTAATGCTGGGGAAGATGCGATCGATAGTCGATCGCAACTATCGATAATTTGGCTGACTCAAAACTCTGCAAGTTTAAGCACTCTTACACCAGGTAGTCGTTGGGTGCTCTGGCCGAGTTCCACTGCCCAAACAGGCGAAAAACTGTTAGTGAAACACGATTTACCTGGTTTGCAAATTCGCTCGGATAGACCTTTAGAACTTCAGTTACAAGATGCTTTAGAAAGAGCAATTAGTTATTAAGATTGAGTGATGAGTTTTCCGCGATCGTATTAAATCCGGTGACAGCAGAATTGTCGAAAGTGCGATCGTCCCCGCTCGCCAGAGGAGATAACTTGCGAGCTCTTAAGCTCGCACTGGTAAAATCATGATTCTGATGCAAACGCAAACGAGAGGGCAAGCTTTTTGCTATTTAAATAACATATTTGGGGCGGACAATCTTAGCCCACCCCACAAGATTTTAATTGTAGAGAGTTGACGTACTCCTCGGCATGAATGCGCGAGGATTCTCAAAGGTTGCATGAAAGCGGGCTTTAGCCACGCCTTCATGCCTTCTTTTTCCTGCTTCTCGGATTCTTAACTAGACTGTTACCAGTCCCCGCCAGACCATCTCCACAGGCAATTTCTTTTATATCTACCGAGCGTCCCTCGGCGGATAATCCGCGATTACGAATAACTTGAGATGCTGCTACATCTCGATGCGTTGTATACCCGCATTCTGGACAGGTGTGAACTCGATTATTAAGCTCTTTCTTGCCAGTATGCGTATCACAATTAGGGCATACCTGAGAGGTAAAATCCTTATTTACTTTTTCAAAGTAAACCCCACGCTTCCAGCACACCCAAGCAAGAATCGCAATAAATTGACCAAAGCCAGCATCTAAAGTGTGTTTGCAAAACATACCTTTAGCCCAAACTCGAAAATCGATATCTTCAACAAATATCATTCCCGCATCTTTTACTACTTCGTGAGCCAATTTAAAATGCCAGTCTTTTCTAGTGTCGGTTACACGCTGATGTAGTCTAGCAATTTTTCGATTTAACTTATGGCGGTTGTTAGATCCCTTCTTCTTGTTCTTGAGCCGACGTTGCAGCAATTTCAGCTTGCGGTGTTCGACTGCTAGAAACTTAGGACGTTTAATTAATTTACCCTCAGAGGTTGCTAAAAATTGGTCTAAGCCTAAATCTATGCCAATCGGATATCCAGTTGCAACAGGCTCAGGCACATTAACATCACATTCTAGTGAAATTATGACGAAATATCCGCTAGCCTTACGAACGATTCGAGCTTGTTTGACTGCAAACCCATTAGGAATCTCCCTAGATTTTATGAACTCAACAACACCTAATTGTGGCAGCTTAATGCTATTTCCTTGGATGCAGTTTTTGAGCATTTGAGGAAATACAAATGACCGCATTCGGTATTTGCTTTTAAATCTCGGAAACCCCATACCCTTACGCTTCATGTCTAGGAAGGCTGTCTCCAGCTTTCTTAACACCTGTTGAAGCATCTTTTTGCGTTAACCGTTTTTAGTTCGGGAAACAACTCTTTAGCCTTAGTGAGCAAGGCAGCCTGAACATAATAATTTGGGTAGGGAGCATCAGCACGAATAATGTACTCGTTCACAATCGAGCAAGCATTAATCGAGCATTTACGAGAGTTAATCCAGTCCTTCCGTTCTCTCAATGCGTAGTTCCAGACCTTACTACAAATCACTAGAATTCGTTCGATTTGAGAAATCTGTTCTTTTGTCGGCTTTAGTTTGTACTCGTAACTGAGATTTAGCATGGTTATTGACCAACTCTACAAAATATTGTACCATTTTGTAGATATCGTGACAACAACAAAATCTTGCTGGGTGACTGGCAGCTTAAAAGCTGTGGCTAGCCTTCATCCGGGCCTTGAAAGGACGGGGTTCTCGATATGTTTTCTATAGTTTAATTTCAATGGCGAGCCGATCGCACTCATTTAGCGAACAGAAAATCCCAATTCCTATCCCTCTTTAGTTTCGGGGAGAGTTTCGACTACATACTCCGGTACATACTCAGCCACCTTTTCGGGTTGATTCTCCGGCGATTTCTCAGGTAATTTATAGGGCAAATTTTCCGGTGGATTTTCCGGTCTAACTCGCCGGATCGGCAGATTTGCGATCAGTGATGTTGCCCGCTGGTCGCTTTCGAGACCGAACTCTGACTCAGTAGTATCAATTTCTACGTAGCGAGATACCACCTCTAGAATTTCTCGGCGCATAGACTCAACCATTTCGGGGCTGAGTTCTGACCGATCGTGGGCTAGAACCAGTTTGAGGCGGCGTTTTACATCGTCGCGGCTGTTGTCAGGGAGGCGCGGGAAAAGTCGTTCGAGAAGTGTATATATCATAGTTAAGGCGGTTTTGTCAAGGGTTGGGCATAGAAAAAGTCAGTCGATTTTAGATTTGAAATTTTAGATTGGGGAATGATTTATTCCCGTCTGGTTTGGAGTCGGGGGCAGCAGTTTGATGCTTTTTGCGAAATGGTTTTACTCCGGGAATTTTTGGGCTAGTTTTTGCGATGCAGTGGCTGCTGTTAAAGGTCGATCGCCAATAGGGCAGCACATCACATAATTTTAGTATTGAAAAACTTGCGGAGGCGAGTGAAAAACGTTTCCCGACGAGGAGTGAGATCTAAAAAATCAACTTTTTCGCCTTCTAAACGGCGGGCAATATTGTCGAAGGCAGTTCCAGCTAAAGAGGTCGTTTCCGACAATACTAATGGTTCGCCTCGATTGGTAGAAACGATGACCCGCTCGTCGTCGGGAACGACGCCTAACAGCGGAATTGCAAGGATTTCTCGCACGTCTTGCACCGACATCATATCATTTGCCAGCACCATTGCAGGCCTGATCCGGTTGACGATTAGCCTGATTTTCTTGACATTGTTGGCTTCCAGCAGGCCGATGACTCGATCGGCATCGCGGACAGCAGCGATTTCTGGAGTCGTGACAATGATACCTTCTTGCGCTGGGGCGATCGCATTTTGGAAACCCTGCTCAATTCCAGCCGGAGAATCGATCAAAATATAGTCATATTTTGCTCCCAACATCCCCACAAGCTGCTTCATTTGGTCGGCGCTGATGGCATCCTTCATGCGAGTTTGAGCCGCCGGCAACAGCACCAAGCGCGGCTGCCGCTTATCTTTCACCAAAGCTTGCTCTAAGCGACACTCTCCGGCGAGAACTTCTAATGCCGTGTAAACAATGCGGTTTTCTAAGCCCAGCAGCAAGTCTAAATTTCTGAGGCCGAAATCGGCATCAATTACCGCAACTGTACGCCCCCGCTTGGCTAAAGCCATGCCGAGATTGGCTGTGGAGGTGGTTTTTCCCACTCCGCCTTTCCCTGATGTAACAACAATAATGCGAGCCATAAGCGATTTTAGATTTATTTGGAATTAGTCATTGGGCATTGGGCATTGGGCATTGGGCATTGGGCATTGGTCATTGGTTATTGGTTATTGGTTATTGGTTATTGGTTATTGGTTATTGGTTATTGGTTATTAGTCACAAGCAATTAATTTTCTTGTTTTTTGTCATTCGTTGGCAATTGTTTTGTGATATTTGAGCAGCAATCTGTTATTCATTAAATCAACTCCACACTCAAAACTCATAACTCTCATTGTTCTACGATTTCTCTCTAAATTTGCACTGAAATTTTCAATTTTTCTTGATTCACTGATTTAGCGAAAACCCAAATTATCAAGTGCAGACTTAAATAGAAATAGTATGACTAATGACCAATAACGTTTGC
The DNA here is from genome assembly GCF_020883045.1 of Microcoleus sp. CAWBG58. Lineage (NCBI taxonomy): Bacteria > Bacillati > Cyanobacteriota > Cyanophyceae > Oscillatoriales > Microcoleaceae > Microcoleus > Microcoleus sp. CAWBG58. Next base: position 58,182 of record NZ_JAHRFA010000029.1, read on the forward strand.
GAGCGGGGACGCTCGCACTTCTGACCAATCACTAATAACTAATAACCAATTACCCATTACCGCCCATTAACTGCGATTTGTCAAAATCAGAGGCTCTACCGATCCGAATCCCCTGAGGCGTCACATAGGCGACTTCCGGGAAAAACTGAGCGGGTGAGGCTTCTGGGCCTCTGGCAACGTATTTAGCAATCCTAATCACCATCGGTTCCATCTGCAAGGTCATAATCACGCTGTTGGTGTTGCCGCCAGCACCCGCGTGCACGACGCCCCGCAAACGGCCCCAAACCAGGATATCGCCTCCGGCGACGACTGAGCCACCGGGATTTACGTCTCCCAAAAGTACGATCGTCCCTGGGTGACGAATTTCTACGCCCGATCGCACAGTCATCTGCAAATATAAAGGTTCCGCCAGCGATTGCGGTTTGTCGGCGGATTTACTCAGGGTAGAAACCGGAGGCTGCTGTTCTACAGAATAGCCTGCCGTAGCTGCGGCAACGGCCGTTTGGCGGCGGCTGGTGTGGACTCGTTTGAGTTGCAGTTCCGCTTCCAAGAGGGCATCGGCGATTTCTTGCAATTGGCGGATATCTAAAAGTCGATCGCTGCCCATCAATTGTACTTCGGCATTCGGCTGCCAAAAGCGTTCTCCAGCATTCAGCCTGACTTTTAGCTGCTGGCAAAGTTCAGTCCAAGTCGATGCCGTACCAGTTGCGGGTTCGTTGTTCGTTTCTGGGGGAAGTAGCAACAATAGCTGTCCGTCTTCAGTCTTGAGTCGGACTTGCAAATCTAAGCTAACTTCGGGTGTTGATTGAGGGGTAGCAGCAGCGGCTGTGGAGGCATCGGGTGTCATGGGACGGTTCGATCTCGGGTAGCGAAAGGTTAACATCAATATTAGCTTGAGTCGTCTTTGGCCTCAGCCTTTGGGGCGAAAAGTCGGGTTTTTTTATTTTTAACCGCAGGTAAGGCAATTTTCTTTCATTTTTGAACAAGATTTTTTTGATTCACCGCAGAGGGCGCAGAGTACGCAGAGAAAGAGAATTAAGAGAATAAAGTAGGTCTACACGGGAGCATCTCAATGAATGCAAAAAACATTTATTTTGACAGTCACATTGGTAGTAGTCACATTGGTAGTAGGGCGCGTCAGCCACTTCTGGCTTTTAACCTGAAAATTAGGCCCCTTGCTGATGCACCCTACAATATCTTTTGTCAAGTGCCCTCAACTGTCAACTGTCAACTGTCAACTATCAACTGAAAATTACCATGCAGCAAATAGAACGTTATCGCGGCAGTCTAATCGGTTTGGCAGTTGGCGATGCTTTGGGAACAACTTTAGAGTTTTGTCGCCCCGGAACCTTTGAGCCGATTAAAGATATGGTTGGTGGCGGCCCGTTTCGCCTGCAACCGGGACAGTGGACGGATGATACTTCGATGGCACTTTGTTTAGCTGAAAGTTTGATTGAAAAAAAAGATTTCGATCCAGTCCATCAATTAGAAACTTATCTGAAGTGGCGGCTACATGGACATTTGAGCAGTACAGGCAAGTGTTTTGATATTGGCAATACGGTGCAAGAAGCACTTTGGCATTTTAAAGATACAAAAAAGCCTTACTGCGGTTCTACTGATGCTTGGGCTGCTGGAAATGGTTCGATTATGCGTTTGGCACCCGTACCTTTGTTTTATGCAAAAAATCCTTTAGAAGTCATAGAAAAATCTGGAGCAAGTTCTCGAACCACTCACGGTGCTGCTACTTGCGTCGATGCTTGCCGCTATTTCGGTACTTTAATTGCGGGGGCTGTGAATAAAGTTAGTAAAGAAGTTTTGCTTTCCGAAAGATATTGTCCGATCGCCGAATATTGGGCCGCGCACCCGCTGGTGGCAGAAATTGATGAAATTGCGGCGGGTTCTTTTAAACGGAGACAACCTCCTGAAATTAAGGGTACTGGTTACGTGGTTAAGTCTTTGGAGGCGGCTCTTTGGGCGTTTTATAACAGTTCTTCTTTTGCCGAAGGGTGTTTGTTGGCTGTGAATTTGGGCGACGATGCGGATACAACTGGTGCAGTTTACGGACAGTTGGCGGGAGCTTTTTACGGCGAATCTGCCATACCACAAAAATGGATCTCGCAATTGACCGATTTCAGTCTAATTGCATCTTTCGCCGAACAACTGTTGACTGTAGGACTTACGCACGGGTGACTAGAAACCAAGTTTTTGTATGTCCGAATTAATGGAAATGCTCTTGCGCTCCTGGTAAGTTAAAATCTCTCTGGTTGTGATGTGCGATTTTGTTGAAGCCTCGGGTTTTGTTCGATCGCGATCGGGCGATCGATTTCGTCAAAATCTCAAAAGTTTAGTTTGATCCAGTTTAAAAACAAAAAGGTGCTTTATGGAAATTAAAGATTTTCTGAGTTTGCTGCATCCTGTTTTGGCTGTAGCGATCGTTTTTCCGATGCTTGGTATTGTGCTGAATATGGCTTGGCAAACTAGGCAGCGCCGCCAGCAAGTTGCCTCTGGGGATAAGAGCAAAATTCCCCCTGTAGTCGGCGGCGAACACGTCAAAGCAGGTAAAATTCTGTCGGGATCTGTGGTAGGAGTAACTCTGTTGGGTCTGGGCTACCCAATTTTTGAGCATATTTTGAGCAAGGATGTTTGGAGCAAAAACTCGTTTCAGGTAATTTTCATTATTCTGATGTTTGTTGCTACCATTGCCTCTTTGGTCATGTTATATCGATCGACACCTGCTATCTGGCGCGGCACATTTGCGACATTGACGGGTGCTGGCTTGGTGATTCTTGGCGCTCAAGATGGCGTTTTTCGGCGCAGCGATGAATGGTATTGGTCTCACTACTACATTGGCATCGCCGCTGCGTTGCTGATGGTTTTCTCCCTGGCGATAGTTCCAGACATTTACAAAGATCGATCGAATCGCTGGCGCACAGTCCATGTCATCTTGAACTCGATCGCTGTATTGCTGTTTCTGGGACAGGGAATGACGGGAACCCGGGATTTATTAGAAATTCCTCTGAGTTGGCAGAAACCCTATATTTATAGCTGTGACTTCCCAAATAAGACTTGCCCCAAACCGTGAGTCACAGTGCCAGCCATAAAAACTCGTGCTACAGAATAATTAATTATTACCGCTAGTACGCGGAACAGGTGCGTCGCCCTCAAATCGCCATGCAAGGGCTTAAAGAATGGCGGCGCGCCCTACAGAGATTGTTCGATGATTTTCAACAAGCTACATAAATACCTCCTAAGTATCTTGACATTTTGGGAAATCTATGCAGTAGATTTTTTTATCATTAATATAAAACAAATATTTGCAAATCTTAAGTTTTTATTAAACTTAAGTATTACAATAGTGGTAACTTTCAACTAAGTATTTATTCTCAATATCATGATAGCGGATCAATTTCCTTGGCTGACCGCAATAGTCATGCTACCCCTCGTAGCTGCCCTCGCCATCCCTTTTCTGCCCGATACAGACGGCAAAACTGTGCGTTGGTATGCCCTGGGCGTAGGCATTGCAGATTTTGTGTTGATGTGTTGGGTGTTTTGGACGCACTACGATCCGAGCATTTCTAGTTTCCAAATCGTTGAACAGTATCCCTGGATACCTTCTTTAGGTCTCAACTGGTCTATTTCGGTTGACGGATTGTCAGTGCCGCTAGTGTTATTGGCGGGATTGGTGACGACGCTATCGATTTTTGCTGCATGGGAAGTCGATCGCAAACCACGATTGTTCTACTTCCTAATGCTGGTGATGTACTCGGCACAAATCGGAGTATTTGTCGCCCAAGACATCATGTTGCTGTTCATTGTTTGGGAATTAGAACTAATTCCGGTGTACTTGCTAATCTCGATTTGGGGCGGACAAAACCGTCGCTACGCAGCTACCAAATTCTTGATTTACACCGCCGGCGCTTCTATCTTTATTCTCGTCGCTGCCCTAGCAATGGGATTCTACGGCGGAGGAAACGTTACCTTCGACATGGTAGAACTGGGCTTGAAGGACTATCCGCTAGGTTTAGAAATCCTACTTTATGCGGGATTGTTGATTGCCTTCGGCGTCAAACTCGCGATTTTCCCTTTTCACACATGGCTGCCTGATGCCCACGGTGAAGCATCTTCTCCTGTGTCGATGATTCTGGCCGGCGTGCTTCTGAAAATGGGCGGCTACGGACTGATTCGTTTGAATTTGGAACTGCTTCCGAAAGCACACGTTTACTTTGCGCCAATTATGGCGGTGCTCGGCGTAGTTAACATTATCTACGGCGCGCTTAACTCCTTCGGCCAAACCAACATGAAGCGCCGCTTGGCGAATTCGTCGATTTCTCACATGGGATTCGTGTTGTTGGGTATTGCTTCTTTCACCGATTTGGGAATCAACGGGGCGCTGCTGCAAATGATTTCCCACGGTTTGATCGCCTCAGTATTGTTTTTCCTGGCTGGCGTGACTTACGATCGCACCCATACCATGATCATGGACGAGATGGGCGAGATTGGGAAAGTAATGCCGAAAGTGTTTGCCTTGTTTACGGCGGGCGCGATGGCTTCTTTGGCACTCCCCGGTATGAGCGGTTTTGCTAGCGAACTCTCAGTGTTTGTGGGCGTCGCAACTAGCGATATTTACGGTACTTCTTTCCGTGCAGTAATCATATTCCTGGCGGCAGTGGGACTGATTTTGACACCGATTTATTTGCTCTCGATGCTGCGACAGTTATTTTACAACTGTGGAACATTGGCAGCTTGCGATTTAGAAGATCTAGATTTGCGGAATCAGCGAGAGAATATGGATGAAGCGGTTTGTTTCGGTAATAGTTGCGTTTTGCCTGGTGATGCAAAGTTTATCGATGCTCAACCTCGCGAAGTGGCGATCGCATTTTGCTTCTTGATCCCGATTGTCGGCATTGGTTTTTATCCGAACATGGCGATGCAGGTTTACGACGCGAAGACTGTGGCTGTTAACGCCGAAGTCCGCCAATCTTACACCCTCATCGTTCAACAAAATCCTCAGATTTATGCGAAGGGATTTTTGGCACCCAAAATTGCACAGGCTCCAACAGTACCTGCTTTGGGCAAAATTACCGGATCTGAATCTGCATCGGTTTTGGGTATTGTCAAATAATTTTATCCAATTCTGTTGTTGCTAAAAATAGAGCGATCGCTTTTGTTAAAGGGCGATCGTTTTTTTGTCGCATAAAGGAGTTAATAGTTGTAGGGGCGGTGCCCCCGTGCCCGCCCTCTTACTTGACAGTTGACAGAATCGTAGGGTGCGTCGCCCTCGAAAATTTATCGAGAAAAATCGACAATCTCATAGATCCGCACCGCGCATCGGGAGCATCAAGCGCGATCGCACTATAATAAAAAATGCTTTTTTCAAAAATGAGACGCACCTTAGACTTCTTGCGCTCATTCAAAAACTATTTTTATTTGAAATGAATCTGCGTCGAGCTGTATTTATTTGATTGACATTTGCGGTGGATCGATCGTATTATTTCGGGTCTATAGCCATAACAAAAACGGCTCGTAGTGCGGACTTAAGTCCGCTCTCCGGCTGCGGACTTAAGTCCGCACTACAAACGAACGAACGAAGTTTATTATACCATTGACAAAAAGTATTCCGACCAAACAATTTTTGGGCTAGTTGTATCAACTATCGTATCAGGTGTGTCATCGCTCGAAAAGTCGATTGAATTTACAGATTTTTGATTGAGCCATACCCTACAAATACTATTCAGTATTTTTCATAATAGGTGTATTTCCCGAATCTGATACTAGCGCCGAATTCCTAAAATAATCTGAGCTAAATTTTCCCTAGCATATCCCACCTCAAGCATCGATTTATCTTCCAGCCCCGAGGCAACTTTCGTCAGGATATTTAGCGGTTCTTCCGAACCTACAGTTTTCAGAAACAATACTTGCAACCGATTTGTAACTAATTCTACAATTGAGCGACTGCGATCCTCTTTGCTTTCTTTTTGTTGAGCAACACTCCTACTAAGATTGTGAGTTTTTAACAGCCACATTCTTTCTATTCCTTGCGTTTTGACTGTCTCCAAAACCTCCGCTTGAATCTGCTCGACTAATCTTTCACTTACATATTGCACGATTAAAGGCTGAAGCCTAAAAACAGTTTGCCCGCTCTCACTTATTTTTTCGATGAGAAAGCGACGGCCGAGAGAATCGAGATTTTTTAGCAAATCGGAAAGGGAAGAATTGACTAACATCTGCTCTCGCAAACTCGCTAGGGAAATCGGACTTTGAGCAATAGCCAACCAGTAAGCAATCTCTTGTTCTGAATTTGACATTCGATCGAACTGCTGCGCGAGCAAATTGCTGATGTGTTCTTCAATAAATAATGCCGTCGCTTCCAAAAACTTGACAACATTTCCCTCGAAAAACTCATGAATCGTTGTCGCCACAATCTTGATTGCTAACAGATTGCCTCCGTACCGGGCTAACAAGATTTCCCATTCTCTATCTTGGGCGGACAAACCTTTTTCTTTGAAAATATCTCGGGCTATTTCCTCGGAAATAGCAGGCTTTAAAAAGCGCACTTTTTCTCCAGCTAGCAAAGCCATTTCCGTAGGCTCTTCGGCACTAACTAGGACAACACAGCTCTGGTGATTGACTTCACAGAGCCGCACAATTAAATCTCGATATCCTTCACAGCCTTCGCGGTAATGTCCCGCTAGTTCTTCTGGTTTGAGCACTGCTTCAAAATCGTCTAAAATTATCAGACATCGCTGCTGGCGCAGATACTCGACTAGGCGCGAAATTTTGCTGTTAAAGTCGATCGTCTTCGAGGAGTCCGCTAACGGCAAATCGGACTTTTGTGGGTTAGCAAAAAGTTGAATTAAGCTAGTGAGGAAGTCGGATGCTGTTGGTGTCGATCGCAGCGATCGCCAAATCACAAAATCAAACTCATGCTGTACCTGTTTTGCCAACTGCACCGACAGAGTTGTTTTCCCACTACCGGCCAAACCCAGCAGCGCTACTACGCGACAATTATCCGATACAATCCACTGCTTTAAAGTAGTTAATTCTTCAGTCCGCCCGTAAAAAACCGCAACATCCGGTGCTTGGCCCCAATCTTCCTGTCGGCGCCCGTTAGCGAAGCCCGCCCCTACGGGGGCTGCGCCAACGGAGAGGATTGGCATATTGAATAGAGAGCCTTTACCTTGACTAAAATCAATCGAACCCTGCTCGGTGTGGTAGGAAAACAGCAACTGATGCCTCAATTCCGAGAGCTTTCCAGGGCCATTCCCCGCGATCTGAAACTTTTTGTAAACTTCGCCTAGTCTTTTGCGAACGGCGATATCGCTAATGCCAAGCTTGGTTGCGATGGTAGCCGTAGATTGACCGTCGAGAGCCATAAACACAGTCTCTAACTCGGCATCTGTGACACCGCGCTCTTTAGCGATCGTTTGCACAAAGTTTTGAGGAATCGGAGTAGTCAAGGTAGGAATCTCGCCTGTACTAAAAATCTATCTTCTATTATATTCTCTGAGTTCTCGCGGGCAAACAATTGAATAAGTCAATCTTCAGCTTGCTTGTCGGTCTTGGAGGGCCGTTTGAGATATTTATACCCAAATTATCCATTTTGATACCACTTCAAAAAAAGAATGCAACCAAGCGTCGAAGTCTTGTAGGGTGGAGGCAAGGCGATGAGCGATTAATCTGTAGCACCTGCGCGATAAATCTCCAACCGTACCGCCACCCACCGCGAACCAAAAACTAAAAACAGAGTAAATTCACAATTTTTGAAACCAGCGCTGTATCAGCCAAAAACCTTCGTACTATCGCGGTATTTTTCGGTTGAAAGCAGTCGCCAACTCCCATCACCCAAAAGTTCCAAAACCTGCTGGTGATATTTCAACAAACTCAATCGGTGGCCCACACTCACAAATGTAGTTTGAGTTGCTTGCAACTGTTCGTATAAAAGTTGCTCGTTCTTCAAATCCAAAGCACTTGTGGCCTCATCCAAAATAGCATATCGCGGTTTCGTCAACAACAATCTGGCAAAAGCTAAACGCTGCTGTTCTCCCAGGGACAAAATCTCGACCCAATCTAAAGCCTCATCAAAACCGCCCAATCTGTCCGGCAAATCTGCTAAGTTGACTAATGCCAAAACGCGGCGCAATTGTTCCTCATCAACCTCGCTGCTGGTGTTGGGATAGAGAAGTTGCGATCGCAAATTGCCCAAAATCAGATAAGGACGCTGCGGCAAAAACAGCATTTCTCCCAATTCCGGCCGCGCCAGACGCCCCGTTCCCGAGTCCCACAAACCCGCAATAGCCCGCAGCAAAGAACTCTTCCCAGAACCGCTTTCACCGACAATTAACAGTCCTTCTCCCGGCGACACCGCCACCGACAAATCCTTAATCAAAGTCTTTTGATGCTTCGGAGTATCTAAAGTAACCCGTTTCAGCGTCAACTGAGAATCTACTACGACATCTATAGTAGTTCCTCCTGCACGAGATACCGCCTTTTCTGCTTCCAAAGTATCTGTAAATACAGTTAAACGATTGATGCTAGCTGCAAAAGAACTCAGCGGTTCAATGCGACTGACAATCAGTGAAAAAGCGGCTAAAATCTGACGGAAAGCAAAACCCGCCTGAGTGATGTCTCCAAACTGGATCGTATCGGTTGTGTCGGCAAAATAAGCAGGAGCGAGAAACAAAGCCGGAATAATCACCACAGCATACCCATATCCAGTTGTAAAATAATCCAAATTTCGCTGCCAGCCAATTAGCACATTAAAATTGCGGAACACTTCCACGAACCGCTGCTTTATTTGCATCGATTCTCGCTCTTCCCCTCCATAAAAGGCAATGGATTCAGCATTGTCGCGAATGTGAACCAGTCCGTAGCGGAAATTAGCTTCTTCTTTAAGTTGTTCGAAATTAAGAGGCACTAATTTTTGACCGAAAATCAGACTGGCGGTCGTCCCCAAGATAGCATAGACAACCAGGAAAATTGAAAGTTGTTTCGAGATTGACCACAGGATACCCGTGAAAGATATAATATTAACTATTGAACTCAGGAGCGCCAGCATAAATGTCAAACTTGTATGAGTAAACGATTTGACATCTTCAGAAATTCTTTGGTCGGGATTGTCGATTTCCTTGTGTGAATTTATTTCGTAATAAGCCCGATTCTTAAAATACTTGTCGAGGAACTTATTTGTCATCCACTGTCGCCAGTAGAGACTCATTTTATCTTTCATGTAGCCGTAAATTACCACAATGGGAGTGCCGGCTGCAAAAACCCCTGCATATACAAAAAGATACTTCCAATAATTGAGCTGGTCTTTCTTTGCTAGAGCTGTGCTGAAAAAGCTACTGACGTAACTAATGATTACATTCAAACCGCTGACAGATAGGGACAATAACAGCAATAAAGCCAAAAAAAACCACGACTGCCAATGCGCTATCAACCTGCCTTTAAAAAATAAAAAAGCGCTCAAAGGAATAATTAGCATCAAGGCAACAATGATGATTTTTGGAGAATAAATAATCTGTTGCAACAAACTAACTAACCCAGCAGCAATATTATTGACAAAATCCGGAAAAAGAGCGGCAGCACCCAAACATACAACACTAACGAGTACAAACATAGCAGCGAAGAGAAATATCAACAACAGCGCTACTAATCCCAGAAAAACCCTGCCTCCTCCAGGCTCTAAAGGATAAAAGTAAGGCTGAGCGATTGCAATAAATTTTTCCCACAACTGACGGTCAAATCGATTCATCTTTACTGTTTGCAAAACTACTTCAACTGTTCTAACATATCAAGTTTGATTCCCCATTGTCGCAGTAATTTATTTGGGAGTTTAGGGAAGAGATTGGTCTCCTATAGCAATCCTTGCAGGAGTCGTAAATCTTTTTACCCCACCCCAACCCTCCCCGAAGTCGCGGGGAGGGAGTAAGAAACTCACAAATGATTTAGGACTGCTATATGAGGTGCGCTGTCACGACTACAATTAAATTGGTTCGAGCGCTCGGACTTCAGTCCTCAAATTTTCATGAAGACTGAAGTCCAAACGCTCGAACCTACCTGATAACGGTTATTTTAGGGGACACGATCTTACCAGAAAGAATTGGTTGAAAGCCCGCCCGATCGGGAGAAATTAAAATCAGACTATTGATTATTCCAATCCTCGTACTTAAGGGTAGAGATCGCTATTAAACTGTCAACTGTCAACTGTCAACTGTCAACTGTCAACTGTTGAACTTACTTAAAGAGGAAGACTGGTTTTCCGATTTAAGTTGTGGAGACGCAAACAGTTTGTAGGTTAGTTGTGGGGTGAATCTAAAATCTCAAATCTATGGGATCGGCAGAAGCGGCGGTTTCGCCGATCGACTCCGAGGAGGATAGATTGTAATAAAATCGGTGGCTAATCCCCAAACTAACTTGCTTGAATACCCAATACAAAACAGCAATGACGACAAATGTTGCAGCCATTACTACAACCGGACGCTTACCAATCAGATCATTCATGACGGTGTTAACTAAGGCATCGGGATTCGCCAGAATGTCCCAAGTGTTGAACCGGATAAATCGTCCTAAATAAATGCCGATCGCCGAAAGTGCGTGTATAGTTATCTCCGTTGCCAGAATAAATCTACCCCAACCCTGTTGCTTCAGATAGTAACCCAAACCCATCACCGAAAGTACATATGCCTCAAATCCCGCCAGCATAAACACCAGATACTGCGGAATCAAAGCCAGAGTTACAGTCCACACCGTGTTTCCGTCTTTAATCTGCTCTATCAGGTGAATGATATCAGTTAAAACGTAGGGTGCATTGGGCAAAAACGCGATAAACCAGAAAAAACCGCCCCACCAGCGGAGAGAGCGAACTCCGCGCTGTCGCAGCACCCAGATATCTAAAGCCATTAGTGCCAGCGTAATCGCGATCGCCCCCAAAACGTAAGTTGTGCCCACATCTTGCACAATGTGCTTGAGATACGACACAACATGGCGCGTGCTAGGCAAAAAAGTAGCGCCTAGGAGAACCCACGTACCCCACAGCAGCCAGCGCGATCGAGGTTTGCGGAAGAGCCAAAAACTCAACGCCAGCGGTACTAAACCTAAAAACAAATTCCAAGACATCCAGCGGACATTCTGTCCCATTGCTGCGATCGCTTCCAGGATTAATCCCATCATGTCAGTTTTTATACAATTAAAGGTTTCAAGCAGCACCGCTTTCTCAGCAGCTTGCATCTATCTTAGTCGGTATAACATAGGGAAGAGTTGACAGTTGACAGTTGACAGTCTGATTTGTAGGGTGCGTCAGATCGGCACTTCCCTCTCCCCACCTGAAAATTAGGCTTTGAGCTGACGCACCCTACAATATCTACAACTCTCATCAAGGTACGTTGTTGCGCTTAAGCGCTCTTTCATAGATCCTCGAAGAGCGCTGAAGCGCAACTACGTACCTAAGAAACCTACAGATAGCTAGCTTTTGCCGATCGGAATTTCGATCGCAAAAGTCGTTCCCCCTCCGACTTCCGAGAAACAGTCAATCTTGCCCTTGTGCTTTTCTACCACAATCGAGTGCGCGATCGACATTCCCAAACCAGTACCTTTCCCCACAGCTTTTGTTGTAAAAAACGGGTTAAAAATGCGATCGATCACCGCCTGCGGAATCCCCGTACCATTGTCCGAAATTTCCACCCTCACAGTGCTCTGGGCCGTGACACCAGTGCAAATCACAATCCGGCCGCTCTTAGTCACTGCTTCTTGAACTGACAACTTGTGATATTGTTCTTCAATAGCATCAATTCCATTAGCAATAATATTCATAAACACTTGATTCAGTTGGCTCGCATAGCACTCCACCGGCGGCAGATTCCCGAACTCCTTAATTACCTCAATTTCCGGGCGCCTGTCGTGACTCTTTAAGCGATGCTGCAAAATCAACAAAGTGCTATTAATTCCCGCGTGAATATCGACAGGCTTCATTGCCGATTCGTCCAGCCGCGAGAAATTTCTCAGCGACAGCACAATTTGCCGGATGCGATCGGTTCCCACCTGCATCGAACCTACAAGTTTTCTTAGATCCTCAGTCATGAAATCCAAATCAATTTCTGCAATGCGATCGACAATTTTTGCATTAGGTTCGGGATACTCATGTTCGTAAAGATTCAGCAGATCCAGCAACTGTGTAGTATACTGGTGTAGATAAGAAATGTTAGCGTGAATAAAGTTAACCGGATTATTAACTTCGTGGGCTATGCCTGCAACTAATTGCCCCAAAGAAGACATTTTTTCAGTTTGAATGAGTTGAGATTGAGCAGAGCGCAATGACCGCAGCGCTGACTCTAGCTCTGTAGCTCTTTCTCTTTCTCGCGCCTCGCTTTGTCGCAGAGCTTCCTCAGCTTGTTTGCGAGTCGTAATATCCTGGGCAAATCCAATTATTACCTTTGACTTACCCTGAGAATTTCTGGTAAAAATAGTATCCCGACTTTGCAGCCAAAACCATTCACCGTTTGCGGCCAGCATCCGGTACTCAATTTCCCTAATTTCGCCATCTTTAATTTCTGCAAAGCTCGCGTGATATTCCAAAACTTTTGGCAAATCTTCGGGGTTAATTAACTGAGTCATTAGTGATGAACCCATCGCTTTAATTTCATCAAATGTATAGCCAAGAAGCGTGCCCATAGAAGAATTAGCATAGACATTTCGCTGTTCTTCCAAGTCGTAGAGATACAAAATGCCGGGAGTAGCATCGGCAATTTTTTGAATAAACTGCTGGCTCTCTTGCAAAGCTAACTCAGCTTGTTTGCGATTCGTAACATCAGTAGTGATGCCGTCCCAAAGAATATCACCGTTTGCTTGAGGTTCAGGACGCGAAATTACCTGAAACCAGCGCATCTTGCCGGAAGGAAGCACCAGCCGTCCTTCCCACTGCCAAGGTTGCAATTGTTGGGCGGAAACAGCCACAGATTCGTGATAGTGTTGGCGGTCGTCTGGATGAACCAAATCTATTAGCAAAGCGGAATTTTTCTGCACAGCGTCTGGTTCTAACTCAAACATTTCTCGGGAAGCAGGACTGATGTAAGGGAAACTGACAAAGCCATCTGCACGCAACAAACATTGATAAATCATTCCCGGCAAATTAGCCGACAGCTTTTGGAATCTTGCTTCACTTTTCCGCAGTGCTTCCTCTGCTTGTTTGCGCTCCGTGATGTCAGTAATTGAACCAACGATGCGGACTGCTTTTCCAGATGCGTCCCACAAAGCTTGTCCGCGACTGAGTATCCATTTGTAGGTGCTTTTGTAGCACCACAAGCGGTATTCGGTGATGTAATGCGGCGTTTTTTTGTCTAAATGGTCTTGGAAAGCTTGCATTACTAAAGCTAAATCATCGGGATGCGTGTTTCTGTTCCATTCGTCAAAGTAATCGAGCATTCCGATTTGTTCGTATCCGGTGATTTCCTTAAATCGATCGGACAGAAATATTTCTCTTGTTTGCAAGTTCCAATCCCAAATGCCGTCATTGTTACCTTTGAGCGCTAACTGCCAGCGTTCTTCAGTTTGCATCAATTGAGCAGTTCTTTGTTCGACTCTATTTTCTAGTTCTTGATTGAGCTGTTTGAGACTTTCTTCTGCCTGTTTCCGCTCGATCGCAATTCCTGCTAAATGCCTGACAGATTCTATCAATTGCAGCTCAAATTTTTGGGGAGTGCGCGGTTGGGCGTAATACATGGCAAAAGTTCCCAAAACTTGACCCCCAGATGAGACAATAGGAGTAGACCAGCAAGCTCTCAGTCCAAAACTCAAGGCTAAATCTCGAAAGTCTTGCCACAAAGGATCGCTGGCAATATCTGTAACGATCACCTGTTCGCAGCGATAGGCAGCAGTGCCGCAAGAACCGACATTCGGGCCGATGGCTACTCCATTAATAGCAGCATTATAACTTTCTGGCAAACTGGGCGCGGCTCCGTGCAGCAAATGTTTGCCGTCTGGAGCTAGAATCAAAATCGAACCCATGACATTTTTAGATTGCTGTTCGATAATTTTAATTAAAGTATTTAAAGTATCGCAAAGACTTGCGTCCTGAGCAATCATTTCTAAAATTTGTTTTTGACCGTTCAACCAATTTTCAGCTTGCTTGCGCTGGGTAATGTCCCGGGCAATCCACAAAGCCGTGTTGTCTTTCATTGGCGAAATGGTAGCAGCAAACCACTTTTTTGCGCTGCCAATTTCCAGGTGATATTCACAACTCAAAGTTTGATTAGTAGAGACAGCGGTCGTAATTTTGTCCAAAAATAATTCTGCTGTTTCTGGATCGAATAGATCGTGAATTTTTTGACCTATAACTTCCGCCGGCGGCTTGTACAAAGGTTCGGGATTGGTGGGGGCAATTTTCAGGTAGCGTCCCTCAATATCGAACACAAAAATTACGTCGTTCATGGCAGCCAACAATGCCCGCAATTCTGCTTCTGAAGCTTGCAGGGCGAGTTCAGCTTGTTTGCGATCGCTAATGTCGCGCCCCACTCCTTGGTATTCGATCGCCGCACCTCGATCGTCAAAAGTTGCCCTGTCAGTCCACTGTATCCAGCGAATTTCGCCCGTGTCGAGAATTACGCGGTGTTCCCAGGTAATAGCGGGATTTTGTAGGCTTAAAGAATTGAAAATATCGCTGCACAAGTTTCTATCTTCTTCCCAAATCAAAGGCATAAAACAATTGCCGATCAGCTCCGATCGCGATTTATTGAAATAGCGGCAGTAGGCATCGTTGACAAAAGTCACAACTCCGCTGGGCAAGAAACGGCAAATAAGTTCGGTTTGGTCTTCGACAATCCCTCGATAGCGAGATTCGCTCGCTTGCAGCGCGGCTTCTGCTAGGATGCGATCGCTAATGTCTGTACCGACGAACAGCAGCCCGATCGATCGCCCTTTGGAATCGACCACAGGTTTGTTTCTCCAGGCTATCCAGACTTTTTCCCCATTGCGGCGGATGTTTTCATTTTCGTGTTTGAAGTATTTGTCCGGCTGTGCTACACAGTCTCGAATCATTATGGCTAACTGATTTTCCGACAATGTGGCCGGATCTACAATTGTGCCGATCGCACTTTTGCCAAGAATTTCTGCTTGTGAATAGCCGAAAAAATTTTCCGCAAACTCATTAAAAAAAGTAATCTTGCCTTCATTGTCTAACTGCACAATCATGCTGTTAGCGTTCTCAACCAGTTGCCGGTACTTAGCTTCGCTCGATCGCAGCATCGATAGGCCGTACATCCCCGTAAAAACCGCCACCCCGCTCAAAACTGCCAGCAAGCCGCCTCCTGAGAGCAACCACCCCCGCAGCGGCGAATTCTCGGGCCATCCTCCCGCGGGAATTGCTGCCAACTGCCAGGAACCGTTGGGCAAAATCACTTCCAACACCACTGGATTGTTCTGAAAAATCGACTCGTCGCCGAAAAACACCTCGCCTGACACTCCCTTCGCGTCTTTCCCCCGCACAGCGTATTGCACCTTGGCTGAGGGATCGTTGAGTCCCGCCTCCTCAAGCAGGACATTTTTTTCGAGGATCACACCGATCAACCCCCAGTAAACTCCTGTTTCGGGCTCGGCGTCGGGGGGAGTCAGAAAAATTGGCGATCGGCTGACGAAGGCCACGCCTCCCTCCAATAATTGCACGGGCCCAGCAAGCAAAGTTTTTCTGGTTTGGATCGCATCTTTGACCATTTGCCGCTGTTTGGGTAGCGCCATCAAGTCAACCCCGATCGCCTTTTCATTTCCATCCTTCGGATAAATATCGGCGATCGTCGTCCCTTTAACTAAAGTGATGTTGCGAATGCCAGTTTGCTGTGCCAGCAGAATTCTCGCAGTAGCTGCAAACTCGGCTGCGGTGATGTTTGGGTTGTGGGAAATGTCAGCTACCAATCCCCGGATCAAAAATAGCCGGGAATTCAAAGAACCTTCCAACTTTGAGCGGACTGTGCTGAGCCGATCGATCGTGCTAGCGCGGTTGTGTTGCAAAAATCGCTCTTGTTCCGATCGGTCTAAAATGCCAACTCCGACCAAAATTGCTACTAATGCCGAAAATGCTGCTAAATACGGTGAAATTTGGAATTTTTTCAGCTTAAAGTATTCCATCTGTCGGCAGTTCAACTATATTTTTAAGTCTTTAGATATATTTATTTTAGTTTCATTTTTCTAGGCAGATGCAAGATTTCCGGCAGACGGGGCTTTTCACAAGCCTGCACGAGTTTTGTGTGTTCTAAGCTTCTGTACATCTAAATTGTTTATTTCTATTCCCTCGCACATTCTCCCCATTGGTGTCAACTTAAGGTCAAAAACTTTTGTATTTTTCGTTCGCAGCAGAAGCCAGATCCCCCTAAATCCCCCTTAAGAAGGGGGACTTTGAGTGCTTCTTGTCCCCCCCGACCTAAGGGGGGTTAGGGGGGATCTGGCATTAATCACCAGACAGAAGACTGGAATTACGTTTGACGTGTTTGTTGACACCAATTCCTTCTCCCCCTCTCCCACTCTCCCACTCTCCCACTCTCCCCATCTCCCCAACTCCAGACTCGCGCACCCGAAACACGGGATTTGTTGGCTAAAATAAGGTTAGCAATAATTTTTGTCAGTGCTGGGCGCTAATCATTACATAGGGGCAATTTGATGCAGGAACAGTTGATGGAAGCGATCGCACCTTACCGCGATCGAGTAGATTATCTAGAAGTTCGCCTCGAACAAAGCGAGTCAACAGCCATTAGTTTTCGCGGCCCTCAGTTAGATGCAGTCAACCGTAGTTTCAGTCTAGCCGGCGGCATCCGCGCCTGCCACAAAGGCGGCTGGAGTTTTGTAACATTTAACGGTTTAGCGGAATTAAAAGCCCGGATTGAAGAAGCTATCGTGCAGTCTCGTTTGGTAGGTAGCGAAAAAACTGTACTAGCAGATGTAACTCCGATTCAAGATTATGTCGCCGTGGAATTTGGTCGCGATCCGCGATCGATTACTTTAGCCGAAAAGCGCAAGTTGCTCGAATCTTACAACCAATTGCTGTTAGATATCGACCCGCGAATTCAAACCACAATGGCCGGTTACAGCGATCGATTCGGGATTACTTATTTTGTAAATTCTCAAGGAACTTGCATCGCTCAAGAGCGTTTGGACGTGACGGGGCGGTTTGGGGCGATCGCCCGTGGAGAAGGTGGTGTCGTCCGTCAAGGGTTTGAATCGATTCATTCGCGATCGGATTACGATGTCTTGACAAATATTGAAGATCGTGTTAAGAGTGCGGCCGTTCGAGCGGTGAGCCAATTAGAAGCAAAACCGGTAAAAGGCGGCCAGTATCCAGTGATTTTAGACCCTTATTTGTCGGGGGTATTTATTCACGAAGCTTTCGGCCATTTGTCGGAAGCAGACGGCATTTACGAAAACCCGAAAATGCAGGAATTGTTGACTTTGGGCAAGCCTGTGGCGATCGAACAATTGAACGTAATTGACGATGCAACATTGCCGGGATTGCCGGGAACCCTCAAATACGACGACGAAGGAGTGCCTGCTCAGTGCAAGCATTTAATTAAAAATGGAGTTTTAGCAGCGAGAATGCACAATCGCGAGACTGCGGGCAAAATGGGCGAAGCTCCGACGGGAAATGCCCGGGCCTTGAGCGCTACTTTTATGCCGTTGGTGCGGATGACTAATACTGCGATCGAATCTGGCGCACATTCTTTCGATGAAATGGTGGGCGACATTGAGGAAGGAGTCTATGCAGTACGGATGTTGGGAGGACAAACCAACGGCGAAATGTTTACCTTTGCAGCAGCCGAAGGCTTCATGATTCGCGACGGCAAATTGGCCGAACCGGTGAGTGATGTCACGTTAAGCGGCAACGTATTTCAGACTTTAAAGGATATTGAGTCGATCGGCAACGACTCAGTTTATGCCTACGGCGGCTGTGGAAAAGGTGGCCAAAGCGGTTTAGCTGTCAGCGTCGGCGGCCCCCATTTACGGATCAAAAATGTTGTAGTCGGAGGCAGATAATCATTTTTTTTTGCACCACAATCGAGTTTGTAGTAAGGACTTTAGTCCTACCTGATTAGTTGGTTTAAGAAAGGACTGAAATCCTCACGACAAACCATATAATCCTTTGTACATCAGGTTTGCAGTAAGGATTTTACTCCTGCCTGATTAGCTGGTTTAAGAAAGGACTAAAGTCCTCACTACAAACCTATCGTTAGATTGCCGCACATGATTTGAGGACTAATAACTCATAAAAAACCCCGATTTCTTGAAGAAACCGGGGTTTTTTCTACCAACTAAGAGAGGACTGAAAAATTATCGGGTAGAGGTTGCGGGAATTCTGCATTTCTCACGCAACCCTCTCAACCAAACTACAGACTAATTTTAGTAGCAGCGACTTACAACTGTCTCATCTCATCTTCGAGTACCCGAACCAAATCTTGATTACCGCTGGCTCTGGCCACGTCGATGCGGTGCATCAGTTGCTTTTGAATGTTAGCGCGGTGGGTTTCAGCGATTTTTTTTACGTTTTGGCGATTTGTGTTCATGGTGAACGTTCCTTATATTAAATTTGGTGTAACTCCGACTTCTTTAATATAGCGCAAAATTTCAAAAAGTATCTAAATTTACAAAAAGTTTACAGTTATTGACCAATCGACCACAATAGAGTATACTCCCTGGCATAAGTCAATAGCGATATCTTGACATTTCCAAAAATTTAAAAAGTAAGTAGTTGCGCTTAAGCGCTCTTAGGTACGTAGTTGCGCTTGAGCGCTCTTGGGTAAGTAGTTGCGCTTGGGCGCTCTTAGGTAAGTAGTTGCGCTTGGGCGCTCTTAGGTAAGTAGTTGCGCTTGGGCGCTCTTGGATATAGACGCATAGCGCGAAATCAAAGGTACGTAGTTGCGATGAAAGCGCTCTTTGACATAGATAAAAGCGCTTAAGCGCAACAACATACCTCAGTCAAAACTGAAAACTTGCCCCAGCGCATCTAGCAGATGATTGAGGTGTGCGAGCTCGTGAGTTGCCATCAGCGAAATCCGAATGCGGCTGACACTGACAGTCGGAGGGCGAATCGCCACAGCCAAAATACCCATTTCCTTGAGTTGGCTGCTAACTGCCAAAGCTGTGGCTGCATCTTTTAACAGCAGACTGAAAATTGGGGAGAGGGAATTGCTAATTGGTAATTGGCGATTGGTAATCGCCCCATATTTGAAAGTTTCAATATTTTGTTGCAACCGAACTCGGCGCTCTGGTTCTTGCTGTACAATTCTCACAGCTTCCAAGGCAGCAGCCGTATCAGCCGGCGTCAATGCTGTAGTATAAATCCAACTTGCGGCTCGATTGCGGAGAAAATCAATTAAAGCAGCAGAGCCCGCAACGTAGCCGCCCAAACTTCCCAAAGCTTTGCTAAGCGTGCCAACTTGAATTAGCGGCAATCCCTTACAGCCGAAATGTTCTGCACAACCGGCACCGCTAGCACCGAAAACTCCTGTAGCGTGAGCTTCATCTACTAATACCATACAGTTAAATTGCTCGCCCAAAGCTAACAACTCCGGCAGCGGACACAAGTCCCCATCCATGCTAAAGACGCTATCGGTAATAATTAAACACTTGCGGAATTTAACGCGATTTTCCTCTAGCTTGGCTTTTAAATCTTCAAGATTGCAGTGATTGTACTCTAGCGCTGTTGCACGGCTGAGTATGGCTCCATTTTTGAGACTCGAATGATTGTACTTGTCAGATAATATCAAATCGCGCTGGCCGACAACTGATGCGATCGCCCCTAAATTCGCTAAATACCCGGAACTGAATACTAAAGCGTCTTCAGTTTGTTTTAAATTAGCAATAGCCAGTTCTAGCTGTCGGTGCAAATCGCGATGCCCGCTAACTAACCTCGAACCCGTTGCACCCGTACCAAATTCCTTAGTTGCAGCCATCGCCGCTTGAATCAACCTGTCATCGCCGGCAAGTCCAAGATAATCGTTGCTGGCAAAGTTAATCAGCCGACGGCTTGCTAATGTTACCACAGGCCCCGGACAGCTTTCGATCGATTGTGGCGATCGATACCAATCGGCCCGGCGAACAGTGTCCAGGGACTTCTCTAGCCAAGCGTAAGGGTCTGCATTCATATTGTCCAGCGATCGAGTAATAAGTTATATTGTCTTATAATCAGTCCCTGCCTATCAGAGAAGCATATGCCACTCACTAAAAAATACAGATTAGTCACCCGCAGTGATTTTGACGGTCTTGTCTGTGCCGTTTTACTCAAAGAACTCGATATGATAGACGAGATTAAATTCGTGCATCCTAAAGATATGCAGGATGGAAAAATCGAAATAACAAATAACGATATTACCACCAATTTACCATATGTTGAGGGAGTTCATCTAGCTTTCGACCACCATTTTAGCGAAACTCTCAGACATGAAAAAATCAAAATCAACCACATCATTGACCCCTATGCAGCTTCCGCAGCCAGAGTGCTGTACAAATATTATGGAGGCAAAGCAAAGTTTCCTGATATTTCCGAAGCGATGATGCTAGCAGTTGACAAAGCAGACTCCGCTCAATTTGCCAAAGAAGAGGTTTTGCAACCGGAAGAATGGGTGCTGTTAAACTTCTTGATGGACGCCCGCACCGGCTTGGGCAGGTTTAAAGAATTTACGGTTTCCAATTATCAGTTAATGATGGAGTTAATCGATTACTGCAAAAATCATACCATCGATGAAATCTTGCAGCTTCCTGATGTGAAAGAAAGAGTAGACCTTTACTTCGAGCAATCTGAGAAATTTGAAGACCAAATACAGCGCTGCGCCAAAGTTTACGATCGTTTAGTCGTTTTAGATTTGCGTAACGAAGATGTGATTTATGCGGGAAATCGTTTTGCAATTTACGCTTTGTTCCCCGAGTGCAATATCTCGATTCATGCACTTTGGGGACTGAAGCAACAAAATACTGTTTTCGCCGTTGGTAAGTCAATTTTCAACAAAACTTCTCAAACTAATATTGGGGAGTTAATGTTAAAATATGGTGGGGGCGGCCACCGGAATGCGGGAACTTGTCAGATTGAAAATGATAAAGCTAGTAAAGTTTTGAAAGAGTTAATTGCCCAGATTGAGCAAAAGGGTTGAATTAAATTAACTTGATATTTTTTGCAGTCAGGACTTGAGTCTTTGATGATTTAAATTTTCAGGACTGAAGTCCTTACTACAAAAGGGAATGTTTAGGACTCAAGTCCTTGCTGCTAGCGGGAGTTTAGTCCTCAAGGTTTTGAGGTTGGGGGTTCGGGGCGTTGAAATTTTCTGCACTCTTGCCTTTGACTGGCGGCAAATAATCTACTAAACCCATATCAAAAGCCACATCCGGCAAATCGGCAGCGTTATAATTTCCTGCTTCAAACAATCGCCCAGGAGTAAAACAAGGCTGCTTCAATCTTACCACTTCACTAGGCGAAAACATTCCCCTAAACATTTTGCGTTCGAGTCCCATAATTTCCGCTCCTAAAATAACTCTCGCATTAATCTTAACAATTTTTTGCCTGTCGCTTCCCAATTAAATAAATCCGCCGTCTCCCGAGCTTTTTGGGCTACCTGAAAACGCATGGGATCTTCCACAATTTTTCGCAACTGTTCGCGAACAGACTGAACATTTGGTTCTGCCCAATGAGGAGCATTTCTAATTTTAAGATACTGAGCATCGTAACATTCTCCGACGGGAATTAGATCGTGAGCAATGGGATAACAGTTAGCACTATTTGCGTACTCTGTCGGGCCACCGTACAGAGTCATCGCGACTGGCAAACCTGCAGCAAAGGCATCCAAAATGTTAATCGCAAAACCCTCGCCACGAAACGGAGCAAAAAAAGCATCTGCTGATAAGTATAAATCCGCTAGTTCTGTTTTAGTAAAAAATTTAGGCTTTATCTCTATTTTCGGCTTTAATTTGCCGAATTATCTTTCCATATTTATGATATGTTCGGTTATGGCATCAGGATTTTTGCCACCATCTTTGACGATCAACTCTACGTTGGCATCATCTTGAAACTCTTGATAAAATGCTTGGATGGCGAGATCCGTGCCAAATCTGTACAAGTCAAAAGAATTGGTCATGTGCAGAATAGATTTGACATCTTTCTGGTTTTTTTTAGGTTTGTAAGGATAGAGTTGTGAAATTAAAGGATTGAAACCTAGGGCGTCGGTTCAGTATTAAGAGTTGACAAGAAAACAGATATATGGAATTACCCGGTCAATGAGTTAGACTCTACGCCCGGTTTAATTGGCAGAACCTTATCCATTCGAGCAATGACATGAAGA